>JAYYHP010000067.1:0-7764 GCA_036148335.1 Pseudomonadota bacterium | reverse complement strand
GGATCAGGCGGCGCATTCTACAGTCTTTTCAGACTTGGTCAACACCTTTTTTTGACCCGTTTTCTTGTTCGTTGCCAGCGCTGCTGGGTAACGATCAAGAGCGGCGCATTATAGAGATGCGGCGATTCGGGTCAACCGATTTCTGTAAAAAATTTTCACGCTTTCACAGAACACGTATACTCGCGCCTTCTATATAGATGTAGTAATTAATGAACGGGGGCCTCATGGGCGAAAAAGCGGTAGTCATCTACTCCGGTGGTATGGACTCATTCACTATCCTCAATAAGGCATTAGCTGAAGGCTACGAGCTTTACGCCCTGACCTTTGACTATGGCCAACGCCATAGCAAAGAGATCCAGTTTGCTCAGCGTGTCTGTAGCGAACTAAGCATCGAACACAAGATCATCGACATCACTGCCATCAATCAGCTGTTACAGAGTTCCTCGCTGACCTCGGACAAAGATATTCCTGAAGGTCACTACGAGGCGGCCAACATGAAGTCTACGGTCGTCCCTAATCGCAATATGATTCTGCTGTCGCTGGCCATTGGTTATGCCGCCGACATCGGCGCCAACAAAGTTTTCTATGGCGCCCACTCGGGTGACCACGCCATCTATCCGGATTGCCGCCCAGGTTTTGTGCATGCCATGAATAAGGTGGCCAAGCTCGCGAACTATGAACCCGTCGATATCGTTACGCCCTACCTTAATAGTGATAAGACCGAGATTCTTGCAGACGGTCTGAAGATGGGGCTGGATTACGGCAAGGCCTGGACCTGCTATAACGGCCGTAACGAAGCTTGTGGTAAGTGCGGTTCCTGTACCGAGCGACTGGAAGCCTTTGCGGCCAACGATGCCGCTGACCCTCTACCGTACGAGTCCGTCTGATGAGCAAGGGTACGTACCGCGTTAAAGAAGTCTTTTATACGCTTCAGGGAGAAGGTGCCCAAGCGGGGCGCCCTGCGGTGTTCTGCCGCTTCGCAAAGTGTAATTTGTGGAACGGCCGTGAGGACAGCCGCTCAGCCGCCGTTTGCCAGTTCTGTGATACTGACTTTATCGGCACCGATGGCCATCTGGGAGGTGAATACTCTACTGCGGAACTGGTGGAGGTCATTGCATCTCAGTGGCCGGGAGAAACCATTGAAGGCTCTGGCCATACCATACAGGGGAAGCCTTATGTCGTATGCACCGGTGGCGAGCCAGCACTGCAGCTGGATGCCGCATTAATAGAAGCACTGCACAAAGCAGGATTTGAGATCGCTATTGAGACCAACGGCACTCTACCTTTGCCTGACGGCATCGACTGGATTTGCTTGAGCCCGAAAGGCGATTCAGAACTGGCGGTGATTGAGTGCGACGAACTGAAATTGGTTTACCCTCAAGCTGATGCCATGCCTGAACGCTTCGACTACATCACGGCCGATCACCATTACCTACAGCCGATGGCCGATTACGAGCCGGTAGTGATCGCCAGCGACAAGTTGGCCGGCGCCAGGGAAGGTTTATCTGTCACTAACACCCGCAAGACAGTGAATTACTGCATGAAGCACCCAAAGTGGAAGCTCAGCCTGCAGACTCACAAATTATTGGGTATTGAATAAGAAAAGCGTTCTTGCCCTCTGGTGATCAGAGGGTGAATACAACTTTCGTTCTCAGCTCACCCGCCTCATAGCGCCGATGAACCTCAGCAACGGCACTGGCGGGATGCACTTCAATCTCTGGCACGCTCACCCTGCCCGCATCGACCTCTGTTGCCAACCACTTCAGAAAACGGCCATGCTCCAAGCGGCCCTTGCCTGTCAGTAGCGGCAGCAACATAAAGACGGCATGAATCGTCAGGCTTTTAGCATGAGCTTGTGCCAGATCATAGGTATTACGTGCATTAATCGTGGCGACCTGAGCACCCGGCGCAGCGGCTACAAGTGCCGTCTGAAAGCTTGCGCCGCCATAGGTGTCCAGCACCTTAGTGTAGTAATTAGCTTCGGGGGCATCGTGGGGTAGCGCACGCGCCCCCACGGCAACCAGCTTTTCTCTGCGCGTACCGTCTCCTGCGGTTGCCATGATCATAGCGCCTTTCAACTTAGCCAACTGCAAGGCCATCTGGCCCACGCCCCCGGAGCCGCCCATAATAAGGAGAGAGTCATCGCCAGTCAGTTGCAGTCGCTCCAGGGCCTCATAGGCCGTAATTGAAATTAACGGCAATGCAGCCGCTTGCTCTGCATTCAGCGACACAGGCGCTTTGGCCACCAGTGCTGCATCCACAGTGAGATAGTGACAAAGTGTGCCGCTGGAACCTTTAACACCACCAGCGCACCCATAAATACGATCTCCTGTCTTAAAATCAGTCACACCCTCGCCGATCGCAACAACCTCACCACAGACGTCACAGCCAACAATGTGATTGTCCGCTGCGATGGGGGCTAACCCCGCACGGATTTTGGTATCAATAGGATTGAAAGCACTGGCGAGTACACGCACCAGAAGTTCACCCGCCTTCGGCGCTGGCATCGGCAAAGTAATTTCAGTCAGTACATCGGGGTTACCGGGAGCCTGAAAGCCCCAGCCGCGGTTATCGGTCATTGTCGGTCCTTTCGGGTTGTTCGATCAGTCGGCAGCAAACTGCTTAAGAATGTCGGCGATCAATTCATCGTCTTTACGGCTGGCGAGGTAGCTTGCAAAGACCTGACGCGTCATTTCTGGCGCATTATCAACCCGGTACAACTCCCCCGCATCAATGTGCGGTGCCACCATGCCCTCTGGCAAATACGCGGCACCGCCATGGGTGAGAATGCTGTCGAGTGCAATCCTGCCGGTATTGGTTTTCAGTACAGGGGCTGCCATGCCTTTAAATTCCTGAGCATGTTGAATCCCAAAGGAGGTTCCCCAGTCGACCAGCACATACCCCAGTTCAGTGGCGGCATTCCAATCGTCGGTCGGCTCTGACGCGACCATCACCAGTGGCACGGTCATGACCTCCTGAGTCACCAACTCATCGACCTTGGGCGCATCAAAGACCAACGCCAGATCCAGGCTACGTTCTAAAATTTGGCGTACCAGCGTGCTGCTGCTGTGCGCCATGGCACTCACCGCCATTCCGGGACGACGTAACAGTGAGGGTAGCTCCTGCTGCAATACCGCATCCCACAAATTCGGAGTGGCCCCCAGCGCAAACTGATAGTGTCGGTCATCTGCGAGTGCCACTTCATGGCGAATACGCTGCTCGAGCATCACACTGCTCTCGGCCAGCGGAATGAGCTTCTCTCCGGCGGGCGTTAGCTGAATGTTATTGCGCTGACGGGAGAAGAGCTCTACGCCTAATAGTCCTTCCAGCTGACGGATACGAAAGCTCACCGCCGACTGAGTCAGATAGAGATTTTCCGCCGCCCGACCAAAGTGTCGGGTGCGTGAGACTTCCATAAATGTTTTGAGTAGATCCGTATCCATAACAACCAGAAAACTTTCACGTAACGACAAGATTTTTTCGTTTTACCAGGGCCGGTGGGCTGACCATACTCCGCCCATGTACCCAGTGCAGGCCTGACTTTGTCGTTGGACCTGCGCATTAATAACGTTTTGTGATGGTAGGTGGTTTATGACTCAGGTCCAAGTGAAGAGTTTTGATTCTCCGAAAAAGTTTTTCGATGACGCCAACTTCCCGCGTGGTTTTCACCGTTCTGGTGACTTTACCCGCCAGCAAGCGGACATCATTGAAACCATGGGTGTGGCTCTGAAAGCGCTGCACGAAGGCCAACGACTGCCCGAAACCGATGAAGAGCAGCGTTTTGTTGAGTTCTGCCTGAACGGTCTGGACCCAATCAACGCCGTTGAGCGCGCCTGGAACTGTTACCTGAAAGCGTTGGCACGTAAGCAGATTTACTTTACTGCGTCGTCCGCCGCCTCAGATGCCGACACCGAGAGTGCCGACAGCGATGACTGACGGCATTCTCGGCTACATCGAAAACGTGCAGCTTTCTGATCTCGACATTGAGTGTCAGGCAAAAGTTGATACCGGCGCAGACACCAGCAGCATCCACGCGGACGACATTGAAGAGTTCAAACGCGACGGACAACGCTGGGTGCGTTTTCATGTGCACTTCAAAAGCCAGATGGCTCAGATCGATCAGGCCTGCGAAGCCCGCGTGGTCGAGAAACGCACGATTACCAGCTCCAACGGTCGGGGTAATCGTCGTTACATCATTGAAACCACGATGACATTAGGTGGAAAAACCTTTGTTGCCGAAGTCAGCCTGAGTCATCGCGGCAGTATGAAATACCCGATGCTGATCGGGCGCAAAGCCATCAGCGGTCGTTTTCTGGTAGACGTGTCCCGGGGCTAAATTTCCGGGATTGAGTTCCCGGACGGCGTTCTAGCAGATCTTTTTACCGCGAGGCATCGCCTCCTAGCTGAAAATCACGCCACTCATTCACTTTAAAATACTATTCAGGATTGTCATGAAACTAGCCATTCTGTCGCGCAGCGCCAAGCTCTACTCTACTAAGCGTCTGATCGAGGCTGCAGAGGCCCGCGGCCACGAAGTTCAGGTACTGGATACCCTGCACTGTTATATGAACATCAACAGTCTCGATCCAACCATGCACTACAAGGGTGAAGAGCTTGAACAATTCGATGCGGTCATTCCACGTATCGGTGCCTCCATTACCTTTTACGGTACCGCGGTATTGCGTCAATTTGAGATGATGGGCGTATACCCACTGAACGAATCGGTGGCCATCAGTCGCTCCCGCGATAAATTGCGCTCTATGCAACTCATGGCACGCAAAGGCATTGGCATGCCGATTACTGGATTTGCACACAGCCCGGATGACATCCCTGACCTGATTCGCATGGTTGGCGGTGCGCCTTTGGTTATTAAGCTATTAGAAGGCACCCAGGGCATTGGCGTCGTACTTGCGGAAACCAAAAAAGCCGCCGAAAGCGTGATCGAAGCCTTTCTGGGCCTGAAGGCAAACATCATGGTTCAGGAGTACATTAAAGAAGCTTCTGGCGCCGATATCCGCTGTTTGGTTGTCGGTGATCGCGTCGTCGCCGCCATGAAACGCCAGGCCGCTGAGGGGGAATTCCGTTCCAACCTGCACCGTGGTGGTACCGCATCGATTGTGCGCATCTCCCCGGAAGAACGTGCAACGGCCGTTCGTGCCGCAAAGACCATGGGCCTGAACGTCGCCGGCGTGGATATCCTGCGCTCCAATCATGGCCCAGTGGTGATGGAAGTAAACTCGTCCCCAGGCATTGAAGGGATTGAGCAGTCGACCGGCATTGATGTGGCGACCAAGATCATCACCTTTATAGAAAAGAACGCCCGCGCCAACCGAACCAAAACACGCGGCAAGGGCTGATCCACCACACCGGAGGGTGGATCGTTTACAAAACGAGCACCCTTTCGTATAGTTCGTTCTCCGGGCAGCCTTGGCTGCCCTTTTGCGTTTGAGGAAAAAGACAACATGCCAGCCATCATGAACACCTACGGCCGCTTACCCGTGACTTTCACCCAAGGTGAAGGGGCGTGGCTGACCGACACCGATGGTCGCACTTACATTGACGCACTGACGGGCATTGCCGTCTGTGGTCTGGGTCACGCACACCCTGCGGTTACCCGAGCCCTGCAAGAGCAGGCAGGACAATTAATTCATACCTCGAACCTGTATGGCATCACTCGCCAGCAGGAAGCAGCAGAAGCGCTGACTAATGTCTCGGGTATGGATAACGTATTCTTCTCAAACTCAGGCGCAGAAGCGAACGAGGCAGCGATTAAAATCGCCCGCAAATACGGCCACCAGCGTGGTATCCATGAGCCGGTCATCATCGTCATGACCAAGGCATTCCATGGTCGTACCATGGCAACGTTGACCGCCACGGGTAACGTTAAAGCGCAGGAAGGTTTTGGCCCGATGCTCAGTGGGTTTGTGCGGGTGCCTTACCGCGATATCGATACTCTGAAAGCCGTCGCGGCAGCGAACCCGAACGTCGTGGCGATCATGCTGGAACCCGTTCAGGGCGAAGGTGGTCTGGCAACGGCCAGCGACGACTATTTACGCGATGTGCGTGCACTGTGCGACGAGCATAAGCTGCTGATGATTTTAGACGAAATTCAGACGGGCAATGGCCGTACCGGTCGTTACTTCTGCTATCAGCATGCTGGCATTCTGCCGGACGTTCTGACCACGGCGAAGGGGCTGGGCAATGGCGTACCGATTGGTGCCTGTCTGGCGCGCGGTGTTGCCGCCGATATTCTGCAGCCGGGTAACCATGGTTCGACCTACGGCGGTAACCCGTTGGCCTGTGCTGCGGCAACGGCCGTCGTGAACACCATTGTGAACGACAAATTAAGTGAGAATGCTGAGCGTATGGGCGACTACCTGCGCGCAGCATTTACCAAGCAGCTGCAGGACCACCCTCTGTTTGAAGAGATCCGTGGTCGCGGCCTGATGATTGGTCTGGTCATGAAAAAAGACTGCCCTGAGCTGATGGCAAAGGGATTGGAAAAAGGCATTTTGCTGAACGTCACCTCCGGCAATGTGATTCGTCTGCTGCCGACGCTGACACTGAATGAAAACGAAGCAGACCAGATTGTGGAGCGGGTCATGGCATTGATCCATGAACTCGAATAACCAACCATGGAAACCAACGTGAGACATTTTCTAACGCTGTCTGATATGTCATCGGATGAGCTTAATTGGATTATCCAGCGTGCGATCGAACTGAAACAGATGCAGCACGCCGGTGAAATATACGAGCCTCTGAAAAACCGTGTTCTGGGGATGATTTTTGAAAAATCCTCCACCCGAACCCGGGTGTCATTTGAAGCGGGTATGGCGCAACTGGGTGGCAGTGCCATCTTCCTGTCACCGCGCGATACCCAACTCGGACGCGGCGAGCCGGTAGAAGATTCGGCCAGAGTACTCTCACGTATGGTTGATGTGGTCATGATTCGTACCTTCGAACATGAAACCATCGAAACATTCGCAGCCTACTCCTCAGTGCCTGTCATTAACGCCCTGACCGATGATTTTCATCCCTGTCAGCTACTGGCTGACATGCAGACCTATGTAGAACACCGTGGCAGCATTGCAGGCAAAACCGTTGCCTGGATCGGCGATGGCAACAACATGTGCCACTCCTACATCAAGGCCGCCATTCAATTTGATTTCCAGCTGCGCATTGCCACGCCGGAAGGCTTCGAACCGCACGAAGGCATCGTTGCTGAAGCGGGTGACCGCGTCACGTTGTGCAGCACGCCAGAAGAGGCTGTACAGGGTGCTAATCTGGTCGTAACCGACGTCTGGGCCTCAATGGGTCAGGAAGACGAACAAGCGGAACGTATGCGTAAATTCCAGGCGTTCCAGGTCTCTTCTGCCCTGCTGGATCAGGCAGCCGATGACGTGATCTTTATGCACTGTCTGCCAGCACACCGAGGAGAAGAAGTGACCGATGACGTCATGGACGATCCACGCGCCGTGGTCTGGGATGAAGCAGAGAACCGCCTGCACGCGCAGAAAGCCCTGCTGGAATTCCTGCTCTGTCAGGAAGAAGACGACGACTGAAACAGCGTCTGATGCGGCTCAAGGCGGACGCAGTTGCGTCCGTCGCGCTTAGCTTCATACAACATACGATCGGCGCGATTCAGCACTTCCTCGGCGCCTTCATCCGGGTGGTACTCCGCCACACCAATCGACACCGATACCGACAGCTCAGCTTCCGAGAAACGCTGGTTCTCCACCGAAAGACGAATACGCTCCAGCACCC
>JAYYHP010000066.1:0-2396 GCA_036148335.1 Pseudomonadota bacterium | reverse complement strand
ATGGTGAACATGCACGCCAGGCCTTTGTTTTCTTCACCCACGAGCCAGCCTTTGGCACCGTCGTAGTTCATGACACAGGTCGCCGAGCCTTTGATACCCATTTTATGTTCGATCGAACCACAAGTAGCAGCGTTGCGCTCACCCAGAGAACCGTCCTCGTTCACCAGGAACTTAGGTACCAGGAACAGAGAGATGCCTTTAGGACCCGCTGGTGCATCTGGCAGTTTCGCCAGTACCAGGTGGATGATGTTCTCCGCCATGTCGTGCTCGCCCCAAGTAATGAAGATCTTGGTGCCAGTAATGTCGTAAGAACCGTCAGCGTTTGGCTCTGCCTTGGTACGGATGATACCCAGGTCCGTACCGGCATGCGGCTCGGTCAGGTCCATCGCGCCAGACCAGACACCGGAGTACATGTTTGGCAGGTACTTTTCTTTCAGTTCCTGAGAACCGTGAGCGTTCAAGGACAGACACGCGCCCGCTGTGAGCATTGGTGCCAGACCGAACGCCATGTTGGAGCCCTGAACCATTTCTTCAACCTGAGCCACCAGCGTCTTAGGCATGCCCATGCCGCCGAAGTCCGGGTTACCGCCCAGACCATTAAGGCCAGCTTCAACGTACGTCTGGTAAGCTTCTTTAAAGCCCGGTGCTGCCGTAACTTCACCGTTTTCCCAGGTCGACGAGTTCTCATCACCATCGCGGTTGATTGGCGCAAGTACCTGGCTGGCAATTTTGCCGCACTCTTCCAGGATGGCTTCTGCGGTTTCCATATCGACCGCACCCTGCAGACCCGCCAGAGAGTCCCAAAGGGCACCAGCGTTAAAGACTTCATTCAGTACAAAGCGCATATCGCGCAGGGGAGCTTTATATTCAGGCATGATTCACCTCTATCGTTACGGACACCGACAGGCCCATCGCGGTGCCGTTTTCGTCCAGGAAAAAATGGTTTCAGTTAACACAGAAAAACCGCGCCGTGGCGCGGTTCTTCTGAATCAGACAAATCAGAACGCGAAGTGTTCGGCGTCCAGATCCATCATGCTGTCAGCGCCAGCCAGCATCGCGGCAGCGTGACCTTTAGTGCGTGGCAATACGCGTGCGAAGTAGAACTTAGCCGTCTGGATTTTGGCTTTGTAGTAGTCTTCTTCAGTGGTACCTGCGGCAATGGCGTCCTGAGCCACTTTGGCCATACGCGCCCACAGGAATGCCAGTGTGACGTAACCTGAGTACATCAGGTAATCGACAGACGCAGCACCGACTTCTTCGCGGTTCTTCATGGCGTTCATGCCGATCTTCATGGTCAGGTCGCCCCACTCTTTGTTCAGTTCAGCCAGCGGGCCAACCAGGCCAGCCATCTGCTCGTCACCTTCCAGTGACTGACAGAACTTGTGAACGATCTTAGTGAAGTTACGCAGGGAAGCACCCTGAGTCATCAGTACTTTACGGCCCAGCAGGTCGAGTGCCTGAATACCGGTAGTACCTTCGTAGATACAAGCGATCTTGGTATCACGTACCAGCTGCTCCATACCCCACTCAGCGATAAAGCCGTGACCACCGAATACCTGAACACCCAGGTTAGTAGCTTCGTAGCCTGCTTCAGTCAGGAAGGCTTTAGCGATCGGAGTCAGGAAACCCAGCAGTTCGTCTGCAGCTTTACGCTCTTCTTCAGTCTCACCTTTCTTAACGATGTCGTTCTGTTGTGCTGCCAGGTAAACCAGTGCACGGCCGCCTTCTGCGAATGACTTCTGAGTCAGCAGCATACGACGTACGTCTGGGTGAACGATGATTGGGTCAGCCGCTTTTTCTGGCGCCTTAGGGCCAGTCAGAGAGCGCATCGCCAGACGGTCTTTCGCGTACGCCAGTGCGCCCTGGAAAGAACCTTCCGCCGCCGCAGCGCCCTGCAGTGCCGTACCAATACGGGCCGTGTTCATAAAGGTGAACATGCAGTTCAGACCTTTGTTCTCAGGTCCGATCAGCCAACCTTTCGCACCGTCGAAGTTCATGACACAGGTCGCGTTACCGTGGATACCCATTTTGTGCTCAATCGAACCACAGATCAGGTCGTTGCGCTCACCCGGCGTGCCGTCTTCGTTTGGCAGGAACTTAGGTACAACGAACAGAGAGATACCTTTGGTACCTTCTGGCGCACCTGGCAGACGCGCCAGTACGATGTGAACGATGTTCTCTGCCATGTCGTGTTCGCCAGCAGAGATAAAGATTTTAGAACCTGTGATGGAGTAAGAACCGTCAGCGTTTGGCTCAGCTTTGGTCTTCAGGATACCCAGATCCGAACCACAATGTGCTTCAGTCAGACACATGGTACCAGTCCATTCGCCAGAAACCAGCTTGCTCAGGTAGACGTGCTTCTGCTCGTCAGTACCGTGCAGGTCCAGCGTGTTCAT
>JAYYHP010000065.1:0-6827 GCA_036148335.1 Pseudomonadota bacterium | reverse complement strand
CGCAGGCTCAGTCACTGCGCATCCGTTTTAATGATTTGTTCGACGCTCCCGCCGGGATCTGGGAAATCGTCGATGAGCTCGACGGTCGCTACAGTGGTACCGACTGGACACGCACTCATGGCAACCTCTTTCAGGCGATCCGCATGGAGAAGACCATGATCGGTCTGTTGCTGCTGATGATCGTGGCGGTGGCAGCGTTCAATATCGTTTCTACGCTGATCATGGTGGTCACGGATAAGCAATCCGACATCGCCATCCTGCGTACCATGGGGGCGACACCCAAAACCATCATGGGCATCTTTATGGTTCAGGGCTTGTCCATTGGTGTGGTTGGGGTGTTGCTAGGCAGTACGCTCGGGATTATTGGCGCGCTGACCATCTCGGACCTCATTGCATTCATTGAGCGTTTATTCCAGTTCCAGATACTGAGTGCCGATGTGTACTTCATTTCTTATCTGCCGAGTCAGTTGAAGTTGTTGGACGTAGCCATTGTGGTGGGCGCATCACTGACCATCAGCTTCCTGGCGACCTTGTATCCTTCCTATCGAGCATCGAAAGTGCAGCCAGCGGAGGCATTGCGTTATGAGTAATCCGGTTCTGGTAGCACGCCAGTTGAAGAAGACGTACCGCAGTGGGCCTCAGGAGGTCACTGTCTGGCAGGATGTTGATCTCGAGGTAGCAGCGGGTGAGTCGATTGCCATTGTGGGCGCCTCGGGGTCGGGTAAGACCTCGCTATTAAATGTGCTGGGTGGCCTCGATCATGCCGACGAAGGTGACGTTCTGGTGCAAGGCCAGTCGCTTCTGTCATTAAGTGATGCGGAGCGAACTCGCGTACGCGGCCAGCACATTGGCTTCGTCTACCAGTTTCACCATTTGTTGCCAGAGTTCTCCGCGCTGGAAAATGTGATGATGCCCTTGCTACTGAACGGCGTTGATCGTGCGGAGGCTAAGGAGCGAGCGGCTGAGAGCCTGGGTCGCCTGAAGCTGGCGCCTCGAGTCGATCACAAACCGTCTGAGTTGTCGGGGGGTGAGCGTCAGCGTACGGCCATTGCCCGTGCAATCGTCGCAAGCCCTGCGTTGGTGCTAATGGATGAGCCGACCGGCAACCTGGATCAGACCACTGCCGGTGAGGTTGAGGCCATGATGCAGACCTTGCGCGAACAGTCGAATACGGCGTTTGTGACCGTGACTCACGATCAGGCGCTGGCGCAGCGTATGGATGCCTGTTATCAGCTGGTCGGCGGAGTGCTTACTAAGAGCTGAAGGGTTGCTCTCGCAATCCAGTGAGTTGATGGTTCTTATGGTGATTAAGAATGCTGGCGTAGGATGTAAGTCGCGCTGGCATTAAACGCCGATCAGGATTCAGAAGCGTCCCGGCGCTGGCGCTTCAGCTTGCGCTGCTTCCAGTTATGAATCACCTGAGCTCGCCATACCAGATGCATGGTGAAATACGCCAGCACCGCGAGAATGATGCCCGCCGTCAGTGAGCCCACAAACAGCGGTGCCCAGATGCGTGATAATTCATGCAACACCCAATGCCACGACAGCTCAATCGTGAAGTCACCGGGGGGAACCCCCAACAGCTCGCTGCCCAGTAAATAGGTGAAGTAAAAAATCGGGGGGATGGTCACCGGATTGCTGATCCACACCAGACCTATCGAGATGGGGACGTTCGCGTTAATGTAGAAGGCCAGAAAAGCGGCAATGCCCATCTGAAACGGCAATGGTAGAAACGCCGTAAAAACACCAATCAGGAAAGCGCGGGCGACCGCACGACGGTTGACGTGCCATAAGTTCGGCTTGCTAAACAAAGGCGAGAGGAATCGCAGGGAGCGTTTTCTCTTAACCTGTTCCGGCGACGGAAATAAACGTTTAAAAAGCTTTTTGGGCATGGTGCCGCCGTTTCAAAAATGCGCCGGAATTATGCCCGCAACGCCATGGAGAGGCAATGAATCTTCTGATATTCACTCAGATAATCTCGATCTTTCTCGCCACTTGCCTGCAGCCCGAAATGGGTCTCGCCATTTTGCTGGCTGTGCTACTGATGTTGGTGTGGGTGCATGCCATCAAGGATAGTCGGCTTCGTGACTCTTTTCGGCTTTTTTCAGTCTCAGCAATGTCGCGCTCAACGACCACAACACTGATGTTGATCGGCATCTGCACGCTGCTGACTTATGTTGCCACTCATAGCTGGATGATTACGCAGCTGGCGCATCGGCTGGACACTCAACATCACGCAACGAGTCCGCTGTTAATCGCGAGAGAAGGTGCGCAGCAGGGAAATGTTGCAGGCAATCAACATCGCCAAGACCTCCAGATACAAGGCTGCGTGGTATCGCAGCCGCAGGTGCGAGTGAACCAGCGCGGCCAGCGTGTCGAGCGATTTGATATGCAGGCCAGTGGCCACGAGCTTGTACGCCGATTGCGACTCAGTTGGTACCGGCCGTTGACTGCCACGCCGCTTACACAGGGCGATTGTCTTGTCGCCACAGTTCGGGTGCGTCCGCCTCGTAATTATGAAAATGGTCTGGCCTTCGATTACGAAGCCTTTCTGATGACTCAAGGCATCGATGCCGTCGGCTATGTACGTAAGGCAAAGGTAGTAAAAGACGATGATGAAAGTGTCATGGGGCACGCTCGCGTTCAGTTTGCGTCAGTCTTGGGAGTTCACCGCTTGTCTGAGGTATCGAAAGCCTGGGTGCAAGGACTGGTACTGGGCGATGGGCAGGCGTTTACCGAGCGTCAGTGGCAGCAGGTCAGAGAAACGGGCACCTTACACCTGTTAGTCGTCAGTGGACTCCACTTAAGCATGATGATGTTGCTGGGGTGGGGTGTTGGCGTGTTGCTGTGGCGTGCTTTGTTGCTTGTGCGTTGGAGCAGCGGTCAACGTGGGGCCGTTGGAGCTCTTCGTAGCGTGCCTGTGGTCACGGCGTTATCGGTCATGGCGCTGTACGTTTGGCTGGCCGGTGCCGGGGTACCCTTAATTCGTGCCTGGGTGATGGCGGCATTGGCGCTGTTGCTCTGGCAGGCACCGCGACGGCTGAACCGCAGCAGCGTCCTGTTAATTGCGGCCTGGGTCGTAATGATGGTGAACCCATTAGCGTGGACACAAAGTGGCTTTGTCTATTCGTTTGCGGCGGTGGCGACGTTGGTCTTTTTCTTCTCTGGGCGGCGTTATCCCAAATGGGTTCTGTTGGGGTTGCCGCAGTGGATTATCCTGGTCACGCTGATGTCCATCGGCGCCTGGATGGATACGCCGGTGTCGCTGGTACATTGGCTGGCCAACTTGATTGCTGTGCCTCTGGTGTCTCTATTAATGCTGCCGCTGGCATTCGCTTGCCTGACGCCCTTGTACTCCATCGCAGACAGTTTGCTGGTGATGCTGAGTCAGGGATTCTGGTGGTGGATAACATGGTGCGACCAGCTCGACTGGCCACTGCTGATATTGCCTGAGTCCGCCATCGCCTTGCTGATGGTATTAACGCTGTTGTGGTGGTTAGGCAGTCGTGTCTGGGGCATCGCCGCTGCGATCGGTGGTCTGGTGCTTTATTCGCTGGGGCTGGGCTCGCATACCTCGCCGGCCATTTCATTGCTGGACGTTGGGCAGGGGCAGTCTCTGATTGCGGTGACGCCAGAGTCGGCCCTGGTGATTGATACCGGTGCAGCGTATGAATCGGGTTTCTCCATGGCCGCCTCCGTGGTTGGCCCTGCGTTGCACAAGCAAGGAGTGCGGCAACTGGACGCTATGATTATCTCGCACAGCGACAACGATCATGCCGGGGGTGCTCAGGCACTGATGGAACGCTTTTCTCCAAGACAGTTGTGGGCTGGGCAACCGCAAGCGTTAGAGGTTGGTTTGCAGGCTCGGCTTGATGCATTTGGGTTTGAATCCTGTCACGACATCGACGTATTACCTGAGCGCACCGGGCATGAGCGCACCGAGCGAGAGCAAACTGAGATTGTGCTCGATCAGGATCTCAGTCTTCGCTTTTTCAGTGTGCCGCAGGCGGCCAGACACGACGACAATACTCACAGTTGTGTCGTGCAACTGACCTGGATGCAACGCTGGACGGTGCTGATTCCGGGCGACATCGATGCTCAGGCGGAACGCGCACTGGTCGAAGTGTATGGGGACGCTTTGCAAAGCGATGTGCTGGTGGCGGCGCATCATGGCAGCAAAACCAGTAGCTCAGCGGATTTTCTTACGGCGGTTGCTCCGCAGGAAATCTGGATTAGTGCCGGGTGGGGCAATCGCTTCGGCCATCCGCACGCCGATGTGATGGCACGTTTGCTTGCTACTAAGGCGAAAATCCGGGTCACGGCCAACGAAGGGCGCCTCTATCTTGAGCCCGATGGACGCACCCGAGGACAACGTCGAGCGGCTGCGAAAACGGATGTTTACGCCAGGGGCTGGCCACGTTGGCGGCAAAAGGATTTTTCAGCCATCGACCATGTGCTAGAGTAGCGCGAAAATAACACTGGCAGGAGACGCTGGATATGCTGGAGATCATCCAGAGTGGTGGTTGGATGATGGTGCCGATCATCATCGCTTCAATTTTGGCCCTCGCAATCACGGTCGAACGATTCTGGACACTGCGTGCGACAAAAATCGCACCGCCGGGCCTGTTGGCTCAGGTCTGGGGTTGGATGAAAAACAAACAGCTTGATGCCAGTAAAATCCGCACCCTACGTGAATCCAGTCCGCTGGGTAACGTCCTGGCGGCCGGTCTGATTAATTCCCGTCATGGTCGTCAGATCATGAAAGAGAGCATCGAAGAAGTCGCCTCCCACGAAATCCATGAAATGGAGCGTTACCTGAACGCTCTGGGCACGGTGGCCGCCGTCGCGCCGCTGATGGGTTTGTTGGGTACCGTGATCGGTATGATCAAAGTCTTTGCCGAAATCATGGCGCAGGGCACGGGTCAGGCGAATCTGTTGGCCGGTGGTATTTCTGAAGCATTGATTACTACAGCCGCGGGTCTGGTCGTTGCTATCCCTGCGTTGATTTGCCACCGTATTCTGCAACGTCGCGTGGATGAAATCGTCGTCTTCATGGAGCAGGAAGCCATCAAATTGGTGGATGTACTGCACGGCGAGCGCGAAGTGGCTGATGATTCGGAGAACGCGGAGTGAATTTCCGTCGTCAGAGCAAAGAAGAGGTGTCAGTGAACCTGACCCCTCTGATTGATATTGTGTTTCTGTTGCTGATTTTCTTCATGGTGTCGACCACTTTCACCAAAGAAAATCACCTCAATATCAGCTTGCCCGAAGCTTCGGCTGAAGCCAGTGAAACTCCACCGCAAGCGGTTGATATCGTCATCAGTGCCGATGGTGAATACAGCGTGAACGGTCAGGTACTGGTGAATACTCAGGTCGATACGCTCAAGCGAGCAATTACCAAAGTTCTTGAAGACCGTGAACTGGCGCCGGTAGTCATTTCTGCCGATGCCCGTACTTCTCACGAGTCGGTGGTCCGGGCCATGGATGCGGCGGGGCAGTTGGGGTTAATTAATCTCAGCATCACCACTCGCCAACCTTCCGGCAATAACTGATATGTCACAAAACAACTCCACAGGCGTCTATCGACGCCTGTTGCGTTATGTCTGGCCTCACAAGGGAATCTTCCTGTTAAGTGTGCTGGGCTTCGCCATGTTTGCCTCGTCGGCGCCTCTGATGGCGCAATTGATGGGCGAAATTCAAAAAACACTGGTCGATCCGACCGATGAAAACATCTGGTTTGTACTGACCGCGTTGTTTTTGGTGTTCCTGTATCGCGGCACCGGCACCTTCTTGGGCAAGTACTTTACTGCCCGTGTAGGCCGTGAAGTCGTGCATGCATTACGTACGCAGCTGTTCGGCCACATGCAGCACCTGCCCAGTACCTACTATGAAAATGAATCTTCGGGT
The DNA here is from genome assembly GCA_036148335.1 of Pseudomonadota bacterium. Taxonomy (GTDB): domain Bacteria; phylum Pseudomonadota; class Gammaproteobacteria; order Pseudomonadales; family Oceanobacteraceae; genus Thalassolituus. The sequence continues at coordinate 920 of JAYYHP010000065.1, read as the reverse complement.
CGTCAGATCTCGCGAGTGATTTTTGATATCGATCAGGTCAATGGTGCCAGCACGCGCGCCGTGACGACACTGGTACAGGAAGGTCTGACCGTCGTCCTGCTGATGGGCTACCTGATCTGGCTCGACTACACACTGACGGCCATTTTCTTATTAATTGTCCCCGCGGTCGGCGCACTGGTCTCGCTGGCAAGTAAGTTCTTCCGTAAGTATAGCCGTCGTATTCAGGCGACGGTGGGCGAGGTCACTCAGGTCACGAGTGAATCCATTACCGGCTACCGCGAGGTTCGCACATATCAGGCAACCGAGCAGGAAAAGGCGCGATTCTTTAGGGCCTCCGACAATAACCGCCGTCAGGTGATGAAATTTGAACTGACCAACGCCATCAATGTGCCATTGTCGCAGCAGGTGATCGCGTTGGGTCTGGGTGTCATGATTTACCTGATGCTGCAACGTGTTGCCGCAGGCAGTATGTCGGCCGAGGCCTTCATGCAGTTCATTACTGCCGCGGCACTAATTGCCAAGCCGCTGCGCGCGCTGACCGACGTTAACGCCATCATCCAGAAGGGGGTGACGGCGGCCGAGTCCGTATTCGATGTGTTGGATACGCCAGCCGAAGTTGATAGTGGTACGCAGCAATTGCATAACTGCCGCGGCAAAGTGTCGTTCGATCATGTCAGCTTCCGCTATCCGGGTGTTGAGCAGGATACGATTTCAGGGCTGAGCCTTGAGGTTGCGCCCGGTGAGACCGTGGCCTTTGTCGGGCGCTCTGGCAGTGGTAAGAGTACCTTGGTTAATCTGTTACCGCGCTTCTATGAAATGAGCGCCGGTGCGTTGCGTATCGACGGCCATGATGTCCGCGATCTGACGCTCGATTCCCTACGCGAGCAGATCGCCATCGTGTCGCAGCAGGTGACGCTGTT
>JAYYHP010000064.1:0-12702 GCA_036148335.1 Pseudomonadota bacterium | reverse complement strand
CGCACACAGGCTCAGTACCAGAAAAGCAAAATTAAACAGTGGCCGCATCACGGAACGTCCTTATGATTTTTTATCAGTATCTACCGAAATCTCATCAGTGCCTAGGGAGTGCTGCACAATTTAGCGTACCGTCAGTGCAACAATCGGGGCAGGGGTTCAGTTCGTCATGATGACGGCGACCCCATGATGTGTCAGACGCTGCGGTAACGCAGAAGTTCACCGTCAGCCACGAAGCCGCGCTTCTGTAGTGCGGCAGAAAAGTCATCGCTGTCAGTATGGAGTCGCAGCTCAAAAGAAGATTCATCGGCCCAGCGACACAAGAAATGCAGCAGTTGATGCATAACCCCCCGACGCTGAGTGATGGTGCGAACGCCCGCCTGAGACAGAGTGACCACGTCACCTTCCTGCTCGGCCAATAAGGCACCGACTAAACGATCATTAAAGCGTCCGGCAATGATCCAACGCTCAGGGGTAATCCACTGCTCAAGTTCGATGGCAGATGCAAATCCGTGTGGGCGGGTATCGCTCTGGATTTTGGCAAGGTCGGCCCAGTCTTCGGCGGTGGGCGATGTCAGGTGTTCGAGGCGTACTGGCACGTCTGGCTCCTGGGTTAAGTAGATGACGGTAGGTCAGCCAAGAAAATCGTTTACACCGATGAACTGACCTACTTTCTCAGGCGCTTTGCTTTATAATGGTTTCTTTTCTGATTTGCGAGAGTCTGGAGACAATCTCACTATGGCACGCACGGCATCGGTAGAGCGCAATACGCTCGAAACCCAGATCACCGTTAAGATTAACCTGGATGGCACTGGCCAGGCCCGGTTTGATACGGGTGTTCCGTTTCTGGAGCACATGATGGACCAGATCGCCCGCCACGGCCTGATTGATCTGGACATCACCTGTAAGGGTGACACGCACATTGATGATCACCACACCGTGGAAGACATCGGCATTACCCTGGGCCAGGCATTTGCTGAAGCGATTGGCGACAAAAAAGGCATCGTACGTTACGGCCATTCCTACGTACCGCTGGACGAAGCGCTGTCACGCGTTGTGATTGATTTCTCCGGTCGCCCGGGACTCGACATGAAAGTGGACTTTACCCGTGCGGCGATTGGTCGTCTGGATACCCAGCTGTTCTGGGAGTTCTTCCAGGGGTTTGTAAACCACGCCAAAGTGACACTGCACATCGATAACCTGAAAGGGTTTAATGCGCACCACCAGGCCGAGACCATCTTCAAAGCGTTTGGTCGTGCATTGCGTATGGCCGTAGAGCAGGATCCGCGCATGGCGGGTGTAATGCCATCTACCAAGGGCAGCTTGTAATCCATGAGCAGTAAGATTTGCGCCGTGATCGACTACGGCATGGGTAATCTGCATTCGGCGCACGGTGCATTGCAGTCAGTGGCGCCGGATACTCAGGTACTGGTTACCGGCGATCCTGATGTGATCCGCAAAGCCGACCACGTGGTTCTGCCCGGTGTTGGCGCCATTCGTGATTGTATGGCGGAGATTCGCCAGCAGGGGATTGATGAGGTAGTGCGTGAAGTAGCGCAAACCAAACCTCTCCTTGGCATCTGTGTGGGACTGCAAGCCATGATGCAGCGCAGCGAAGAAAACGGCGGCGTTGAAGGCATGGGCTTATTCCAGGGCGAGGTGCGTTATTTCGGCGACAACCTCATTGAAGCTTCTGATGTGCCCGGAGCCAGTGCTGGTCAGCGTCTTAAGGTGCCGCACATGGGCTGGAATACGGTCAGTCAGGAGCCTCACCCGCTGTGGACTGGCATTGCCAATCAGACCCGCTTTTATTTCGTGCACTCGTACCACGTTCATGCCGCTGACGAAGCGCAGGTAAAAGGACGATGCCATTACGGTGTCGACTTTGCTGCCGCGGTTGGCCAGGACAACGTATTCGCGGTGCAGTTTCACCCAGAGAAAAGCCACAACGCGGGCTTATCGCTGCTGAAAAACTTTCTCCACTGGGATGGTCAGGCCTGACCCCCAGTTGATCCATATTTAAGGTTTCACTTTTAAGGTTATTCCCATGCTCGTTATTCCTGCTATTGATCTCAAAGATGGCCAGTGCGTTCGTTTACGTCAGGGTCGTATGGACGACTCCACCGTCTTTGGTGACGATCCGGTGTCTATGGCGAAACGCTGGGTTGATGCCGGCTGTCGTCGTCTGCACCTGGTTGATCTGAACGGTGCATTCGCGGGTGAGCCTGTGAATGGCGAAGCCGTCACCTCGATTGCAAAAGCGTTCCCGGACCTGCCTATCCAGATCGGTGGTGGTATCCGCTCACTGGAAACCATTGAGCATTACATCAAGGCGGGCGTTAACTACGTCATCATTGGTACTAAGGCGGTAAAAGAGCCAGCTTTTGTGAAAGAAGCCTGTGATGCCTTCCCGGGTCACGTGATTGTTGGCCTCGATGCTCAGGATGGCTATGTGGCGACCGACGGTTGGGCCGAAGTCTCCGAGGTGAAAGCTGTGGATCTGGCCAAGCAGTTCCGTAACGACGGCGTATCCGCCATCGTTTACACCGACATTGCGCGCGACGGCATGATGCAGGGCGTGAACGTAGAAGCCACTGTACAGCTCGCCGAAGAAGGCGGAATTCCGGTGATCGCATCCGGCGGTGTGACCAACATTGATGATATTCGCGAACTGTCGAAAGTTGCCCCGCGTGGCATTCTGGGTGCCATTACTGGTCGCGCAATTTACGAGGGCACGCTCGACGTTGCCGAAGCTCAGACGCTGGCTGACAAATTAACAGGTAACTGATCATGGCTTTGGCGAAGCGCATTATCCCGTGTCTCGATGTTGATAAAGGCCGCGTTGTAAAAGGCGTGAATTTTGTGGGTATCCGCGATGCCGGTGACCCGGTAGAAATCGCCAAGCGTTACAACGATCAGGGCGCGGATGAAATCACCTTCCTCGACATTACTGCGAGCCATGAAGGGCGCGATACCACAGTGCATATGGTCGAAGCCATTGCCGAGCAGGTATTCATCCCACTGACCGTCGGTGGCGGTATTCGCGAGATTGCCGACATCCGCAATATGTTGAATGCCGGTGCTGACAAAGTGTCGATCAACTCAGCCGCGGTTTACAACCCTGATTTTGTGAAAGCCGCTTCGGATAAATTTGGTGCGCAGTGCATTGTCGTTGCCATCGATGCAAAACAGGTCGACGACCACTGGGAAATCTTCACGCACGGTGGACGTAAACCGACCGGCATTAATGCGGTTGAATGGGCGGCGAAAATGGCCGACTTCGGCGCGGGTGAAATTCTGCTGACCAGCATGGATCGCGACGGGGTGAAAACCGGTTTTGACTTGGGTGTAACGAAAGCCGTTTCGGATGCGGTGAATATCCCCGTCATTGCCTCAGGTGGTGTTGGAAATCTCGACCATCTGGTGGAGGGTGTTCAACTCGGTGGCGCTGATGCCGTTCTGGCGGCCAGTATTTTCCACTTTGGTGAATACACCGTACAGCAAGCCAAAGAGCACATGGCTGCCGCTGGTATTGAAATGCGTCTGTAACGCCACGTGATACATCGAGAAATTGGCGAGTTAATTCGCTGCCCCATAAAAGGCTAAAAAATAGAAAGGCTCAAAAATAAAAAAGCCGCACAAAGTGCGGCTTTTTTGTGTCAGTAAGAAGGTCTCTTACTTTTTCACAACCAGCTCAACACGACGGTTCTGAGCACGGCCTTCGGCAGTGTCGTTGGTCGCGATTGGGTTGGCTTCACCGTAACCTTTTGCTGTCACTTTATCGGCGTTAACGCCTTTGCTCAGCAGGTAGTTACGTACAGATTGAGCACGCTCTTCACTGATTTTCAGGTTCAGTGCATCGCTACCGCGGCTGTCGGTGTAAGCCTGAACTTCAACGGCCAGGTTCGGGTAACGCTTCAGCTCAGCCGCCGCGTTGTCCAGAACCACCTGGCTGTTTTGAGTCAGACGAGCAGAGCTGGTCTCGAAGAACACGCCCTTCAGGCTGCCTTTAAAGTCTGGGCAACCATCCGCATCGACGGTGGTGTTTGCTGGCGTTGAGGCACACTTATCTTTGGTGTCCAGAACGCCATCTTTGTCGCTGTCAGCCATGGCCGCCAGACGTGCTTTTTCAGCTTCGGCTTTTGCTTTAGCCGCCGCTGCTGCTTTGGCTGCATCGGCTTCAGCTTTGGCTTTTGCCGCTGCTGCTTGCTTCTCAGCTTCGTCGGTCATGTTGTTGCTGCTGGTGCTGGCCTTTGCCACACTCTCGCCGCCAAAACGCAGACCGGCTTCGAGGACGTAGTTGTTGTGCTCTACAACTTCGTTAACCATGTCGTCGTAACGGTACTCAGCACGCAGGAAGAAGTTATCGGTTGCCGCAACCTGAACACCCGCACCTACGCTCACCAGCGCATTTTCCTCTGCGAAGTTATTCAGAGACGCTTTACCGTAACCCAGGCCCGCCGTCAGGTAAGGTTTGATGGCATCTTCACCAAAGAAAAACAAACCGCTCAGACGTGCCTGTTCTACGTCAGCACGACCGTCGTTCTGGTCTGGAGAAGGCTGAACAATGCTCAGCTCTACCGCAGTGTCTTCGTCGATCATGTAACCACCAGACAGCTCCAGATCGTAGCTGTGCTTGATGTAATCATCGAAGTAATCTTTAGTCACTTCGTGGTCAGTGTGAGCACCACCGAAGGTAATGTAGTAAGCATTGTCTGCAGACGCGCCGACGCTCATCGCAGAAACCAGTGTCGCTAGTAGAGTACGTTTCACGGTTAGTTTTCCTTTTACTCTCATGTGTTGGATAAATGGGCCCGCAAAAAACGCTGGGCGCATGCTATATACCAACGAATTGGAAAAAAGTTCGATTCTGGCGACTAAAAATTGATCGCCATCACACGAAGACGGCCGTTTTTGTCGTCAATGAGGATTGAGTCACGTTATGGCCAGACAGGCCGTTTTCGAGACTTGAATGGTGTTGTCTGTGGTGTTGGGTGGAGCGGACTGAGTATTAGATTGCCGCTGGAGTACAGGCTTCTATCGTGTATCCGTCGACGTATTCGCCCTGATTCCAGTTCCCTTTGGTTTCTGTTTCACTTTCATGTGAATAGAAGGTTCCTTCGCCGTGAAATAATCCGTTAACAAAATCCCCTTCGTACCAATCTCCATCGTTGTATTGAAGCCTGCCTTGTCCTTCAAACATGCCATGAACGAATGGCCCTTTGTATTGGTCACCGTTGGCAAAAAATAATTCGCCTGAACCATGCATGTGGCCATCCGCATACTCTCCAATATGGAAGTCTCCATTAGCGAATTTGGTGCTTCCTTTGCCGGCGATGAATCCATTTTGGTATTCGCCAACGTAGATATCACCGTTTGCGAATGTGCTGGAACCGTTGCCATGAAGGCTTCCGGCGACAAAGTCTGCATCGACGATCGTGCCCGTTTTGGGATGGTTGCAAATGACCCGACCATGCATCAGGCCATGTTGAAACTCACCTTCACAGACTTCGCCTCGGCCGTCTTCAAATTTTCCTTGGCCATGGTAGGTGCCGTCACGGAAGTCTCCTTCGTAATAGTCGCCATTCGCTGGGTTGGAGAATTTACCGCGGCCATTAAGTTCACCATTCTGATAGAGCCCTTCGTAGAACCAACCGATTATTGATTGATAGCGGCCATGTCCGTGGAATAAGCCATCCTTGAACGCTCCCTCATAAAATGACTGATCTCTCCAGGTTAACTTTCCCTGACCATTGAACAGGCCGTTTTCACAGTTGCCCTCGTACACGGACGAATCTGGAAGTTGGTGATTGCACGGTGCTGCATTGAGCAGTGGCGAGTGAAGGCCGATAGAGACAAAGAGAATGATGGCGTATTTCATGGGTGCATCCTTGCAGTTCGTAAAAAGGCCGGTGAATACCGGCCTTCTCTGGATGTTAAGACAGTGACCGTTGAAACAGCCAGTCTGAATTAATCGTCCAGCATTGCCTTGTCACGTACCGCACCTTTGTCGGCGCTCGTGGCGAACTTGGCGTAGGCTTTCAGGGCGGTGGTCACTTTACGTGGACGTTCCGCGACTGGCTTCCAGCCTTGCTTGTCTTGCTCATGGCGACGGTGAGACAGCTCTTCAGCGGTCAGGTCGACGTTGATCGAACGGTTCGGGATATCAATGTTGATGATATCGCCGTCTTTTAACAAGCCGATCGCACCACCAGAAGCAGCTTCCGGTGAGCAGTGACCAATCGACAGACCGGAGGTACCACCAGAGAAACGACCATCAGTCAGCAGAGCACATTCTTTCCCCAGGCCTTTCGACTTGAGGTACGACGTTGGGTACAGCATTTCCTGCATGCCCGGGCCGCCTTTCGGGCCTTCGTAGCGGATGATCACAATATCACCGGCAACGATTTCGTCGTTCAGGATGCCGGTAACGGCGTCGTCCTGGCTTTCGAAGATGCGCGCACGACCCTGGAACACGTGGATAGATTCATCCACGCCGGCCGTTTTAACCACACAGCCGTCAAGGGCGATGTTGCCGTACAGAACCGCCAGACCGCCTTCCAGTGAGTAGGCGTTGTCGATGCTGCGGATACAACCGTTTTCACGGTCGCCGTCCAGCGTTGGCCAACGTGTGCTCTGGCTGAAGGCCGTTTGCGTTGGGATGCCCGCAGGACCAGCCTTATAGAATTGCACAACCTCTTCGCTTGGGTTACGCATGATGTCCCACTTATCCAGCGCTTCTTTCATGGTGGCGCTGTGAACGGTTGGCAGGTCATTGTGTAGCAGACCCGCGCGGTCGATTTCACCAAGGATACCCATGATGCCACCGGCACGGTGAACGTCTTCCATGTGGTACAGCGGCGAGTTCGGTGCCACTTTACATAGCTGAGGAACAACGCGGGACAGACGGTCGATGTCTTTCAGATCAAAGTCGACTTCAGCTTCCTGAGCGGCAGCCAGCAAGTGCAGAATAGTGTTAGTTGAACCGCCCATGACGATGTCGAGCGTCATGGCGTTTTCGAACGCTTTGAAGCTGGCGATGGAGCGCGGCAGTACGGACTCATCGTCCTGCTCGTAGTAACGCTTGGCGTTTTCAACGATGCGACGACCTGCTTCCAGGAACAGCTGTTCGCGGTCGGCGTGGGTCGCCAGTACAGAACCGTTACCCGGCAGAGCGAGACCCAGTGCTTCGGTCAGACAGTTCATAGAGTTGGCGGTAAACATACCAGAGCAAGAACCACAGGTTGGGCATGCACTGCGCTCGTATTCTGCGACTTTCTCGTCAGAGGCAGAATCGTCAGCGGCGATGACCATGGCATCCACCAGATCCAGCTTGTGTTCAGACAGCTTGGTTTTACCGGCTTCCATCGGGCCGCCGGAGACGAAGATCACAGGGATGTTCAGGCGCAGTGCTGCGAGCAGCATTCCTGGGGTGATTTTGTCGCAGTTTGAGATACAGACGATGGCATCAGCGCAGTGTGCGTTAACCATGTATTCTACCGAATCAGCAATGATCTCACGGCTTGGCAGGCTGTAGAGCATGCCGTCGTGACCCATGGCGATACCGTCATCGACGGCGATGGTGTTGAATTCTTTCGCTACGCCACCGGCTTTCTCGATCTCGCGAGCAACCAGCTGCCCCAGGTCTTTCAGGTGCACGTGCCCTGGTACAAACTGGGTAAATGAGTTCGCAACGGCGATGATAGGTTTCTGGAAATCATCGTCTTTCATACCCGTCGCACGCCACAGGGCGCGGGCTCCGGCCATATTACGGCCAGCGGTAGACGTCTTGGAACGATACTGAGGCATGATCTCTCGTCTCTTTATACGTAAAATAATGGGGCATTGTATCAATCAGCGAGGTTGTGTGCATGTCTGAACTTACCCTGTATTACGACGGTCACTGCCCCTTGTGCGTCCGCGAAATGGACCATCTGAGAGCAGCAGATACGAATCAGCGCCTGAATCTGGTGGATATCCAGATGGACGGTTTCAGCGAGCGCTACCCGGGCATTGATCCGGTTGCCGCCAGCAACATTCTTCACGCCACCACCGCAGAGGGTGAACTCCTGCTGGGTTTGGATGTCACTTATCGTGCCTGGGCATTAGTGGGTAAGGGCTTCTGGATTGCGCCATTGCGCTGGCCAATCATCCGTTGGTTCGCCGACAAGGCGTATCTCTGGTTTGCTCGCAATCGCTACCGGGTATCGGGCTGGCTGACGGGCCAGGAACGCTGTGACACCTGCGGCCCCAAGGGCTGTTCATTGGATGACGATAAAACCTCATGATGCACGTTGCGCTGCGACTGAACTTACTGGGAGTGTTGCTACTCCTGTCTGCCTGCTCTGTGATTTCGGTGCAGCCAACCAGCTATGACGACCGCGAAACACCGCTGATACTGGCACATGGCGCCAGCAGTGATGGGTTACCTTACAACTCATTGGCGGCACTCACGCATACTCTGAAAAACCCGGCGTACGACGGAATTGAACTGGATGTCGTTCTGACCGCAGACAGTGTGCCTGTGGTAGCACACGACCCTTGGTTATCACCAGAAATATGCCGTCGGCGTGATCGCAAGCCGTTTGAAAAAATAATGATTTCTGAAACATTATTTGATGAATTAACAGCGGACTATGAATGCCGTCATTTGCCAGAGGTTGCGGGGGATGAAAATCACATCACACTGCCTGATAGTGGCTATCATGCACTGCCGTCATTGCATGACGCACTGGCGAAGCTGTCCGATCGCAGCGTGGTCTATCTCGATTTAAAAATTCAGTCAGAAATTACCTTGCCTGCCAGCGAATACGGCGCAGAGATTGTCAATTTATTGCAGGAACTTAGCCTTTCCAATCCGCTATTTATTGAGGCGCCGGAAGTCGATGACTTGCGTGCTATTAAGAGCGAATTTTCACAGGCCTACTCAGGTGAGTCACCACGAGCGTTTCCGATCCACTGGGTGCTGTCTTACCCGGCATTTTATGCAGGTGAAAACTGGAATCGTGTCGGCGCCAATGCTGCGATCAAAACGCAATTTCATCGTGCGCGCCCACGAGAGTTGGCTCAGCGTGCCAACGCCGATGTGGTGATGAGCCCCATGTCGGTGATGTCGACCGCCGCCATTGAAGAACTGCACGAGCACCAGATCGGCTTTGGTACTTTTTTAATTGACGATAAAAAGTCGTTAAAACGCGCCTGTGATCACGGCGCTGCAGTGATGATTGTCGATATAGAACCGCCTACCAACCACGTGTGTACACAGTAATTAACCAACTCAAGGATCACCATGACGCCCAGCAGCGACGATTTACTCTTTTTACCTTTGGGTGGAACAGGCGAAATCGGCATGAACATGAACCTCTACGGCCACGATGGACACTGGCTGATGGTGGATTGCGGGGTGACCTTTCCTAAGCCAGGACGTGTGAGCGCTGATGGCACTCGTCATCACAGCGGTGAGCCTGACACGCAAATGCCAGATCCGGCCTTCATTGAGGCGCGCAAAGAGTCGTTGGTCGGTCTGGTGATTACTCATGCGCATGAGGATCACATAGGGGCGGTGCCTTACTTATGGCATAAGTTGCGTTGCCCCATTTATTGCACCCGCTTTACCGCCGAGGTACTCAAGAAGAAACTCGCCGAGCACGGTATTTTGCATCAGGTGAAACTGGTGATCCCAGACACCGGCGAGCGCCTGAACCTTGGGCCATTTGAGGTGCAATGGCTGCCACTGACACACTCTATTCCGGACCCGAATTGCTTAATGATACGTACGCCGGTGGGTAACGTATTTCATACTGGCGACTGGAAATTGGACCCCGATCCTGTGGCAGGCCACGGCTATCGTGAAGAGGTATTTCGTGAATTAGCCGATGAGGGCGTGCTGGCCATGGTGTGTGATTCCACCAATGCCACCGTCAGTGGCCACTCCTGCTCCGAAGGTGATTTGTACGACGGGCTACGCAAATACATTGAAGGCGCTAAAGGCCGCGTCATTGTCACCTGCTTTGGTAGCAACATTGCCCGACTCGTTACCTTATCCCAGATTGCAGAAGACACCGGGCGCTACATGGGATTGTATGGCCGCTCCATGATTAACATGTATCAATGCGCCAAGCGCTCCGGCATCTGGCCCTACAGTGCGGGCACGGTAGAGACGGCGCATTTGGGGTATCTGCCACGTCATGAAGTGTTGGCGGTCGCGACTGGCAGTCAGGGGGAGCCACGCACGGCGTTGCGACGCCTGGCTGCAGGAACGCACCCGGATTTTGATCTGGAACCCGGTGATCGGGTGATTTTCAGTGCCCGTGCAATTCCGGGCAATGAAGAAGCCATTGAGGGGCTGATCAAACAGCTGCAAAGCATGGGCGTTGAGGTAATCACCGCCGATGATGCTGAGTTACCGATTCACGCTTCTGGCCACCCGGCACAGGAAGAGCTTGAGACTCTGTATCGTTGGGTGCAACCCGAAGTCGCGATTCCGGTGCACGGTGAAGACGCACACATGAAAGCGCATGCCGGTTTGGCAAAGGGGTGTGGTATTGCCCGAACCATGACTGGCCGTAACGGCGATGTATTTATGCTGCGCCCGGTGCCCGGCATTCAACGACAGAAAGTCGCGACCGGGCGGTTGGGGTGGCACAAGGGCGGCCTTGTGCCAGTGCATTCTGAGTAGCGGCTGAATCACTTCTCTCGCTACCTGCATAACTCCGTTGTTTGATTTAAGTGCGCTGTCTGATTTAACTACGTTGATCTATGCGCTTGCGGAATTCCTCGGCGCTTTCTTTGCGCTCTGAATAGCGGTCGGTAAAGTATTCCGAGTTATCGCGCAGCAGCAGGGTGAACTTCATTAATTCTTCCATCACATCCACGATGCGGTCGTAATACGACGATGGCTTCATGCGATTATCGTCGTCAAATTCCAGCCAGGCTTTCGGTACGGATGACTGGTTGGGGATCGTTACCATGCGCATCCAGCGCCCGAGAATTCGCATCTGATTAACCGCGTTAAACGATTGTGATCCGCCGCACACCTGCATAATGGCCAGCGTTTTTCCCTGCGTTGGACGGACCCCTTGCAACGCCAGAGGAATCCAATCGATCTGGGTTTTCATCACGCCGGTCATGGCGCCATGACGTTCCGGGCTGCACCACACCATGCCTTCGCTCCAGTTAGCCAGCTCACGCAATTCCTGAACTTTCGGGTGGTCGGCCTCGGCATCGTCCGGCAGCGGTAACCCCGATGGATTAAAGGTGCGGGTTTCGGCGCCCAACCACTCAAGAATACGCGCGGCTTCTTCCGTCGCCATGCGGCTGAATGATCGCTCCCGCAATGAGCCGTATAGCAACAGAATGCGGGGTTTGTGCGTCCCTCGCGTGGGGGCAAATAACGCCTCGGAATCAATGGCGTTCAGGCACTCTGAATCGATATTGGGGGATGGCGGTGTGGATGAAACGTCGGTCATGGGATGTCTCAGGCAAAGGTTTGCGCCTAGTGTAAAGCGTTCGGCCGTTTTCGGCATGCTTAGCACTGTATGCCATTAGCAAAAGCGGAGAACTACCTGTTGGCGTTTGATCCCTGTATCGTTAATGCATCAGAAATGCTCAGGCGTTTCACTTAAGAAAAAAGATAATAAAGGAGAGGCCATCATGCATGGCGCAGAACCGTCAACGGCGACAATGCCGGGGGCGACGACTCAGTCCGCTCGGGCTTATCGTTGGTTGTCGACCTTACCTGCTTTATTAATTCTCACTATTGCCGTGGTGCTGAATACCAGCCATACCTTGCATGCGCAGTTGCTGCAGTTTGGTGAGCAGCAATGGGAAGGTTATTACCTGTTGCGAAACGACCCGGTGCCACCGCCTTGCGATCCTCATCAGGATATTGACGCCGAGCTTGAGCGAATGATCCGCGAACAGTCGGAAGTCGATGAGTTCGATTTATTAGCCCCCGACCCAGTACCGCCTGAGGTACTGAAACAATCGTTATTAGCCTCGCAGGCAGAATGTGAATTCCGCTTTGAGCGCTATGAAGGCATTCTGGATCGAACCACACCTGTCGTAAAAGCCTACCGGGCGTTAGAGAAAGGCATCGCCGAACTGGGCGAAATACGCATGCAGATTTCAGGAGTGATGCTCGCCATTCTGGTGCTGATCTGTGGCGGTACGGCCTTGGCGCAGCGTCATCATATTGCCTTACGTCCATGTATTACACGGCGTGATTATCAGGTGTCGGCGTTGGCTCAGTTCGGTGCTTACGCCATTCTTTTTTACTCCATGATGAGTTTTAAAGGTGTAGCAACGTCCGCGGGCATTGATGTGCGCACGGAGCAACTCACATTGTTGTGGATCTGGATTCTCGGCTTCGGCGGCGCAGCGCTTATCTGCATCTATCAATGTTTGCGTGTGCCTGAGGGGGCAACGCCGGGGGGCAGTCTCAGTGGAGCGCTACTGGCAACGCCCCTGTATGCCATTTTTACGCTGATTTCTGGTACCTATTTCCTGTTGGGCGGTCACGCTTCCGGCATGGGGATATACATCAACCAGATGATGGAACTGGCGCAGCTGATGCTCAATGTGGCGTTGTACGTACTGATTGGTATGTTGCTTAAGCGCACGGATCTGGCGCAAAAAGTATTCGATGTTTTCCGTCCATTTAACTTCCGCCCAGAAATGCTGGCGGTGATCGCAGTGGCCGTCTCG
>JAYYHP010000063.1:0-3287 GCA_036148335.1 Pseudomonadota bacterium | reverse complement strand
TCGCCATGCTTTTTACTTTTATAAAGGTCAGTGCCGTCACATGAATTCAAATCTGCGTCAGGCGGCCCTGTTTTTACTGGCAGGCGAAGCCTTATTGGCTGTCATGGGCGCTCTGATCAAAGGCCTGTCGACGGACCTGAGCACCGAACAGATCGTCTTTTTCCGCAACGCCGCAGGCCTGGTGATTCTCACTCCCTTGGTGCTGCACCAGGGCCGTGCCTTACTGGTCACTCAACAATGGCATTGGCACCTGGTGCGCGGACTCGTGGGCGTCAGTGCCATGTACTGTTACTTCTGGGCGCTGGGTCATATGCCATTAACGGAGGCCTTTCTGGTCAAGCTCTCCAGTCCCTTCTTTATGCCATTGATCGCACTGCTGTGGTTGGGAGAGCGCGCGGGGCGTTACAGCCTGATCGCTGTGGTGGTGGGGTTTGCCGGCGTCGCCTGCATCCTGCGCCCAGAAGACAGTGCCTTCACCACGGTTGCTCTGGTCGCACTTCTTGGCGCGTTTTTAGCCGCGCTGGCCAAAGTGACTATTCGACGCATGTCCGGCACTGAATCCAGCCAGACCATCGTCTTTTACTTTGGCGTCATCGCCGCGGTCGTCAGCGCCCCGGGGGCGGCCCTGAACTGGCAGCCGGTCGGTGGTCATCATTGGGGTTGGATCTTATTGCTGGGGTTAGTAGCAACGCTGGGCCAACTGGCCTTAACCCGAGCCTACCGTACCGCACCGACGGGGAAAGTCGGCGTGTACGCATACAGTGCCGTGCTGTACGGCGCCCTTATGGGGTGGCTGATCTGGGATGAAATTCCTGCCTGGACGACCTGGCTGGGTGCCAGCCTGATTGTGGCGGCAGGATTAATTAACCTTTATCGCCCTAGATTACATGAGGCGTCGCCGTCGGTTCAGGAACCATCGTCGCCAGCTCAGGAACCATCACCGCCCAATAAGAAGTGATCTAAGACGAAGTGATCAATGATGGCAGGACTTTATTATTTCCTGTCAGTTAATTATTCTGGGACTATCATCCTAAAAAGATCGCCATTGGAAATAGTCAATGTCTCGTATTGATCCGCTTCAGACCTTTGTTGCCGTCGTTCGCGCGCGCAACTTCTCCACCGCTGCCGAAGGGATGGGGGTCACTCCGTCGGCCGTCAGTAAGCAGATCAGCGGACTGGAAGAGCGGTTAGGTGTGCGTCTGCTCAATCGAACGACCCGCTCAGTCAGCCCTACGGAAGCCGGGCAGATGTTTTATCAGCACTGCGAGAATATTCTCGATTCCATTACCGAAGCAGAAAAACTCGTCACCGACTTTGACGATACGCCTCGAGGGCGGTTGCGTATCACGGCCATGTCGAATTTCGGGCGCAAAGAGCTGGCGCGGATATTCAGTGATTTTACTCAGCGCTATCCCGACATCAGCTTTGATCTGCATATTTCCGACCGCCCGCTCGATATCGTCAAAGAGGGATATGACTTTGCTTTGCGCATTGGCTCTCTCGAAGATTCACGACTGATCGCGAAGCCCGTTGCCGAGCAACGCATTGTCATCTGTGCGTCGCCTGAGTATCTCGACAAGTACGGGACACCGACCACGCTGGAAGACGTTATGAGTCACCGCATTCTGGTGGTCGCCAACGCAGAATACGCGCGCCTGAATTGGCTGCGACAGTTTGAAAAGGAAAACCGGTTCAGCCTGGCGGACATTGAACGCAAGCTTACGGTGAATGATATTGATCTGATTTACGAGGCATGTCTGGCGGGCATGGGGATCACCGCCCTACCCACCTACATTGCAGAGCGTCACCTGAAAAACGGTGAGCTGGTGCGGCTGTTCAGTGAGATGGACATTCCCGTGCGAACCATCAAGGTGGTATTCCCACAGAATCGCTATTTGGCCAGCAAAAGCCGGGCGTTTCTGGACTTCCTGACGGAGTACTTTGCCAGACCACCTGAGTGAGCGTCTGAAATCACACAGATCTGAGCCGCTCGATAGAAGTTCGGGCGCTGATAACGAGCCCTAATGAAGAGCCCTACTGAATAACCCTATTGAGGGGCCCTAACGATAAATTTGGCGGATTACTCGGTCACCGGGGTGACATCGGGTGCACATCGTTCATAAAAGACCGGGGGCACGCGGGTGATGCGACGCTCGTCGTAATCAAAGAAGACGATGCCCGTTTTCGCTTTCGCCACCACCCGGTCCTGGCTCTCGTTCAGCACCATATAGACAAAATCACAGCCGTACTTATTGAAGTCGGTGACGCCTACTTTAAAGGTCAGCTTGTCGCCCACAAACGATTCGGCAACAAAACTTACGACGATGTCCGTAACCATCAGGCCAACGCCACCGATGTTGAATTCACTGAAGCTGTGTTCGTGCAGATAACGCAGGCGCGCCTCATGCAGCAAGGACACCATACGGTCATTGCCCAAATGGTTGCCATAATTGATGTCGGACACGCGCACCGTCAGGTGGGTAGAAAAATCAAATACATCCGGTAAATCTAGGGTTACGCGCGCCACAATGACTCCTGGGGTAACAAATTTCACCGGAAACGGACGCTTCTTCACAAAACTGAAGGAATAAGCGTTGGTATCCATTGCTCCAATAGGTTCTACTATTAACAGACACCCGTTCCGGACTGGAAGCGACAGGGCGCGCATAGTAGCGATGCTGGCCTGACAATACAAACGCCTCGCGCGACGAATGCCCGGAAACAAACGGACGACATAAAGGATCCTGATCGTTATGAAAAAAAACACCATGAGTGCCTTGCGCTCATGGGTGATTGGCGCCGTTGCGCTGGTGACCCTTCCTGTACTGGCCGAAGTCGCCGAGGTAAAACCGGGCACGCCCTTCAAGCCGCTGAGCCCTACCCGTGAAGAAGCCATCACCACACAACAGGTCATGAGCAATCTGTTACGCGGCCACTATGAGCGCAAGCGACTGAATAACGATCTGTCTTCTCAGGTGTTTGATACCTTGCTGGACGATCTCGATAGTACGCGCAGTTACTTTCTCGCCAGTGACATCAAAGCCTTTGAGCCCTTCCGTTATGAGCTGGACGAAGCCCTGAGCCGCGGCAACATGGAGCCCGCCTTTAACGTATTCAACCGCTTCCAGCAACGCGTCAGCGAACGCCTGTCTTTTTTACTGACGGAGCTGGGTAAGAACGCCAAGTCCTACCGCTACGACGTGAATGAAAGTCTCGATCTGGATCGTGAAGATGCTCCATGGGCGGCCACCACCGATGATCTGAATGACTTGTGGCGCAAACGCCTG
>JAYYHP010000062.1:0-3378 GCA_036148335.1 Pseudomonadota bacterium | reverse complement strand
GAAATACTGCTGCTCACTGTATTCACGTGGGCGGCGTGGATCGTCTAATGCAAAGCCCTGACCAATAGACACTCGGGTTTCATGAGCTTCAAAGTCATCGGCTTTGATAAAGCGAACGTCGTTGGTAGCCACCAACGGAATGCCCAGGGTAGACGCCAGTGCCATGCCGACTTTGGTCAGCGCCTGCTCTCCCGGACGCCCGGTGCGCTGAATCTCGAAGTAGAAACGATCACCAAAATGCTCGAGGTACTCCCGGGTCAGGGCTTCGGCGGCGTCTACTTTGCCTTTCAGAATCTGATCACCAATGTCACCATCACGAGCGCCAGACAAGAGAATCAAGCCTTCGGATTGCTCGAACAGCCACTCTTTACGGATCTGGGCCTTGTCGTAATGCTGGTTTTCACTGAAACCACGGGACACTAATTCACGCAGATTCAGATACCCTTTGGCATTCATACAGAGTGCTGTCAGGCGAAACGGCGCCGTTGAGTCTTCAGGGTTTTCCAGCCACAGGTCAGCCCCCAGAATCGGTTTTACCCCCGCGCCCAGCGCCGTTTTGTAAAACTTCACCAATGCGTAGGTATTGGACTGATCGGTCAGTGCCACGGCAGGCATGCCGGCATCCACCGCTGCGCCCACCAGTTTTTTAACCCGAATCGTGCTGTCGTAAAGCGAGTACTCAGAATGCACTCTAAGATGAACAAAGCGACTGGCCATCATGTCCCCCGGAAACAATCGGTCGATTGTACCGGTTTTCTCTGAGCGTCAAAACAGACGCCCTTTGACCTGAGCGGCCCATACGCCTATATTGGCCGCCCCCTGCATAGGGGAAAGCAACCATTCTCGGGGCGGGGTGCAATTCCCCACCGGCGGTATAGCCCGCGAGCGCCTGTCAAACAGGGTCAGCAGATCTGGTGAGATTCCAGAGCCGACGGTCACAGTCCGGATATGAGAGAGAGACGATATGAGTACTACGTTTGACCCAAGCAAAGCCCGCTTTGCCTTTATCCATGCCAGCTGGCATACCGACATTGTTCTGAAGTGCCTGGACGGTTTCCGTGAAGGTCTGGCAGAACGCGGTTACAACACCGACAACATTGATGTCATTGCCGTACCCGGCGCTTATGAAATCCCACTGCAAGCCAAGCTTCTGGCAAAAACCGGTCGCTATGACGCGGTTGCCTGCAGCGCATTAGTGGTGGATGGTGGTATTTATCGACATGACTTCGTCGCAAACGCAGTCTGTCAGGGACTGATGCAAGTGCAACTGGAGACAGAAGTGCCGGTACTGACCGCAGTACTGACACCGCACAACTTCCACGAGCACGACGAGCATAAGCAATACTACACTCGCCACTTCGTGGTGAAGGGTCAGGAACTCGCCAACGCCGCCGACGGCGCGTTGCGTGCCAAGGCAGCCATTGCCTGATCTGACCTAACAGGGGTGGCTGAGTGACGCTGTTGAAATGGCGCTCACTCAGGCCCCGACGTTACCGGCGGAGATACCCAAATGCCGCCTGTATCTCTTCCAACCGCTGACATTCGTCACGGATCTCATCGCACAACAACGATACCTGATGATCCCGTTCCTGAGCGCGCTGGCGCTGCTGTGAAGCGGTACGAATCTCGGTGATCGCTGGTGGTGGTAATGCCCGGGCTTCCTGTAAAACCAGTCCTTGTCTGAGGCTGCCAAAATGGCGCCATAAGTTTTGGCACAGGCGATGTAATTCCTCACCGACCGGTGCATATTTTTGATTGCTCACGCAGGCTCTGCCCTATTAGTGATGTTGATGTTGCTCGTATGGGAGTCACATTCAACAGAGGATCTTTTTGTGCGAGGCTGATGGTATTGGCAAGTACCCGACCACAAGCGCTGCTGTTGCCCTCTTGTCTCAGCCAGTATAATGAGAGCATTCGCTGGTTCGCTATGACTTTCTGGTACTTTATGACTAATTTGTCACACAGAAAGTCGCCAACCACCCTGTCCTAACGTTCGTTATAAGAGTCCGGCATGAGTAAGAAACGCCCTGTCCCGCAATATCAGCTGCCCATCGTCGAGACTCACTTTCATCTCGACTACCTGAAAGAAGGCAGTGCCGACGAGATTCTCAGTGCCGCTCGTGCCATCGGCGTCGAACGCTTTATGACCATTGCCGTAGAACCGGACAACATGGCAGCCGTGCTGGCGCTGACCGAGGCACATGCCGATGTGTTTGGCACCTTGGGGGTACATCCTCACGAAGCCGCCAAGTTTACCGACGCCACGGATGCTTTTATCCGCGAGCAACTGAGTGCCAGCCAGCAGAGTGAGACACCGAAACTGGTGGCGGTAGGAGAAATCGGCCTCGATTACTTCTATGACAACTGCGACCGGGCGGTTCAACGCGATGTCTTTGTACGCCAGCTACAGATCGCCATTGATCTGCAACTGCCGGTGGTGATTCATACCCGGGAAGCCGACGAAGACACCATGGCCATTCTCAAAGACATGGCCCCACAGATGACACGCAAAGGCGTCGTACACAGCTTTACTAGTGGCCCAGAGTTGGCTCAACTGGCTGTCGAGCTGGGTTTCTGTCTGGGAATTAATGGCATCGTCACCTTCAACAAGGCGGACAACGTGCGCGATATCGTCGCCATGACACCGATTGAATCTCTGTTGCTGGAAACGGATGCGCCATTTCTGACGCCAGTGCCTTACCGAGGCAAAGAGAACGCGCCCCAGTACCTGCCCTTTATTGCCGAAAAAATAGCCGAGGTGAAAGACCTGACGGCAGAAGACGTGCTTAAATCGACGTACGATAACTCGCTGCGCACCTTCTTCTGAGGCGAGTGTATTCAAGACTAGTGCATACAAGGTTAAGGACGACACTATGTTACGAGCAACCTTTGGGCGCGGCTGGCTAGCCGTCGCGTTCGGCATCCTGTTTCTGGCCTCGCAAATCAAAATCGCGACCGTCCTGCATGGTGCGGACACCTCTCACCTGCTGTTTGCCTTTCAGTTCAGTTTCAACGCCGATGCCTTTGCTGGATTGCTCCAAAGCATCAGCCCTGAGCAACGCGCTGGACTGCAAGCGCACTTTGTTTACGATCATATCCATCCACTTTGGTACGGCGGCCTGATCGTGACTCTGGCTGCCTGGTTAATCAAAAAGAACCAATTATCAAGACAGTGGGATCTTTTCATCCTACTCGGTGTCCTCCCTTCTGTGATGGATGTGATTGAAAACCGCATTCATGAACCTTTGTTGTTGGGAACAAGCCTTCCCACCGATCCCGCTGTTACCATCGCAGCGATCTGCGCTACCATTAAGTGGTCCACCGCCTTGGGGTACCTCCTCCTGGCCATAGCACTCGGAATAAGAGCAGCGAAACGTC
>JAYYHP010000061.1:0-2204 GCA_036148335.1 Pseudomonadota bacterium | reverse complement strand
TCGCATGAGGATGCAGCGATGTCGGCAGTAAATTAAAGTCAGAGGCATAGGCCAGCAGCTTTGCGTGCAGGTCAATGTCGTTCTCTGGCAGTGAACCGGTGGCTTTCATCCACAGATATTTCACCGGGTCTTTCTTTGTTGGCGCAAAAATATTCACCGGATCAATAACCCGCATCTCAATCGGCTTGTCTGCGGTGTAAATATCACGCACTTTTTCCGGGAAATAATCACGGAACATACGCGCCAACTCGAGTTGAGATGGAATGCCATCCGGGCCTTTTACTTCCGGCATCGGCGCCTGATGCTCAAAACCGTCTTCCGGCTGCTGGAATGAGCAGATCATGGTCAGAATCGCGCGACCATTCTGCATGGCCTTCACCTGACGGGTGCAGAAGCTGCGGCCGTCGCGCAGGCGGTCAACCTCAAATTCAAGATGATCCGTCACCGTACCGGCCAGCATGAAGTACACATGAAAAGAGTGCGCATGCCAGTCGCCTTCCGGCAGGGTCTGTAAGGCGGCCGCCAGGCTCTGCCCCATCACCTGACCACCAAACAAGGCTTTAAAGCCAAGGTCCTGGGTCTCACCGCGAAAGTGGTCATCTGACAACGCCACCGGGTTCAGCAGCTCAACTAAATCCTGCAGAACGTCACTCATCGCCCACTCCTCATTCTCTTTACATCGTTGTTTGTTTTCATAATTGGCACAATACCGTAACAAGATGCCCAATCATTGGCCGAAATGACATTATGCGCCAAGACAGCCGACCTCCCGCACCCTCAATAGCGTGTGACAGGTCTCGACGACGCCAACTGGGTTCCAGCGCCGCAGGGGTTGCGTATAATACGCGGCCAACCACCCGCTCACCGGTTATCTCATGTCAGAAATCTTTCCAGATCCTATCAATCCAGCCGAATACGATACGCAGCTGGATGAAAAAAAGGCTCGCCTGAACAGTCTGTTCGCCGAATTCGCCCCACCCGCTCTGGAAGTGTACGACAGCGCTCGCAGCCACTATCGCCTGCGCGCAGAGTTCCGCCTATGGCATGAAGGCGACCGCTGCTTCTACGCCATGTTTGAGCCGGGTAACCGCAAGAAAGCTTACGAAGTACGTGAGTTCAATATAGCCTCTGCGCTGATCAACGAACTGATGCAGTCGCTGCTGGCCGAAATTCACACTAGCGAGCTTCTGCGCCGTCGGTTGTTTCAGGTCGAGTTTCTGACCACGTTAAGTGGCGATGCCCTGATTACACTGATCTACCACAAGAAACTGGAAGACGACTGGGAAGCCGAAGCCCGAGCCTTACAGGAACGCCTGGGCTTTCCGATTATTGGGCGCTCCCGCAAGCAAAAGCTGGTTCTCGAACGCGACTACGTGACTGAAGTCCTCACCGTCGACGGCAAGCAGTACAGCTACCGCCAAATTGAAGGCGGCTTTACCCAGCCTAACGGTGAGGTAAACCAGAAGATGCTCAGCTGGGCGCGCTCGGCCTCCGAGGGCATCGGTGGTGATCTGGTCGAGCTGTATTGTGGTAACGGTAACTTCTCAGTGGCACTGGCTGAAAAGTTTGACCGAGTGCTGGCGACCGAGATTTCCAAGACCTCGGTGAACGCTGCGCAGGTAAACATCGCCGATAACCAGATCGACAATCTGATCATCGCACGACTGTCGTCTGAAGAATTTGTTCAGGCCCTAAGAGCCGAGCGCAAATTCACCCGCCTCGAAGGCGTTGATTTAACCAGCTACGACTTCCGCACTGTGCTGGTCGATCCTCCACGGGCAGGCCTGGATGACGAGTCCGTCAAACAGACCGCCGGTTACGACAACATCATTTACATCAGTTGTAATCCGGACACCCTACATGCGAACCTGACCGAACTCTGTAAAACCCACGACATCGTGCGCTTCGCCATGTTTGATCAGTTCCCATACACCCACCACATCGAAACCGGTGTGGTACTGAAACGTAAGGGCACGGCATGAGTCAGGCATTTAACAGCATTCAAGGCATTACTCCGGCCATGCAGAATAACCTGCAACAACTGGGCTTTAGTGATGCCACCGAGATTCAGGCGCAATCGCTGCCTGTCAGCCTTGCAGGCAATGACTTACTCGCTCAGGCGAAAACCGGCAGTGGTAAAACCGTGGCCTTTGGTATTCCGCTGCTCCAAAAGCTGAACCCAAAGTTTTTTGGTATTCAGGGTT
>JAYYHP010000060.1:0-5777 GCA_036148335.1 Pseudomonadota bacterium | reverse complement strand
CAGCAGCTGCTTCAGGAGCACTTAGCAGCATCATTAGCGGCAGCGGCAGCGGCAGCATTGGCAACACCAGCAAAACCAGTAACATTGAGAAGTGAGAAGATCAGCAGAAATCGCAGCAACAATCGAGTCGCGAACATCGGCCAGCGGCTTAGCGGCTGAATCCTGGTACTCAGATACCATGAAGATCAACGACCCAGAACCCAGCTCAATCAGTTCGCTCAGTTCACGGTCCAGTTTCATGTTGTCTTCAAAGGCAATGCGACGGACTTTATCGTTTTCAGCAATGCCTTCACCCGCCATTGCAGTAAAGAAGTCAGATTCCTGAACTTCGAGACCTGCGTTGGTCGCTAGCTCCTGAATGCTTTCCGCCGAAAACGCGAGGTTGGCCAGCTCCTGGCTGCGCTCAGCAAAAAGGAAGCCTGCTTTCTCGCTGCGAATAGACGCTTCCAGCTCAGCACGCACGTCTGCAAGAGGCAGTACATCTGAACCGACAACGTCGACGGCCTGAATCAGATGAACACCGAACTCAGTAACCACTGGCGCACTCACGGCGCCCTTCTCCAGAGCAAACAAGGCATCATCAAAAGCAGGATCAAATGCGCCGCGTGGGTTCACACCCAGATCACCGCCATCCACTGCCGAACCTGTGTCATCAGACAGCTCCTGAGCCAGGCTGGCAAATGACTCACCGGCGTCCAGACGTGCTCTTGCCGCTTCGGCCGCAGCCACAGCGTCGGCTTCAGAGCGCTCGTCATTCACTTCAAACAGAATATGAGCCGCCTGACGCTGCTCTTTATCCGCCTGTGCCGCCCGATAATCAGCGTAAGCGATCTCAAGGTCTTCATCCGTAACGT
Source organism: Pseudomonadota bacterium (assembly GCA_036148335.1). GTDB lineage: Bacteria > Pseudomonadota > Gammaproteobacteria > Pseudomonadales > Oceanobacteraceae > Thalassolituus. The sequence goes on along the minus strand of JAYYHP010000060.1, from coordinate 4,923 downwards.
CCTGCTCGGCTTCCAGACCCGCGTTGCTCAGCAATACGTAGCTGGCTTTGGCTTTTTCAGGGGTCATGTAACGCTCGAGGTTGTCGTTGTAGAAGGTTTCAACTTCTTCGTCGCTGACCTCAACACTGGCTTCAAAATCAGACGCCTTCACCGTGGTAAAACGGAAGGTACGCTGTTCGTTATCCAGAGCTTGACGCATCTGCATAGCAAATGGCGTCTCGATGGTCGACAGCATCATTGCCGAACGAACCTGGTTCTGTTTGATGTTGTCCGCCAGCATGGCGCGATATTGCATCACACTCAGACCGTTCATGCGCAGAACCAGTTTGAACTGCTCTTCGTCGAACTGGCCTGCCGACTGGAAGGATGGCGTATTCAGAATCGCTTGGTCGATTTCGGACTTAGACGCGTACAAGCCCAGTTCATCCGCCTGAGTCTGAGCGACCTTTTCGTTGATCAGCTGTTCGAGGGCGGACTGCTCCAGGAACTTGTCATTGAACAGGCCTTCGTCGTATTGATCACCAAACTGGCGACGCAGTTGTGATTTTTGTTCAGCGACTTTTTGCTGAACCATCACGCGGGAGATTTCGTAATCACCAACCGTTGCAACTGGCTTTTCGCCGCCGCCCAGATTGACGATGCTTTCCACACCCCATAAGGCAAAGACAATAATAATGAAGCCAACGATGATTCTGGCAATCAAGCCCTGCGCATTATCACGCATGGTCTGTAACATGTTTCCTCCCTTAGGTCCGGCTGTGCCGACCTGTCGCCTGCTGCGACCTGGATATTGTTATGGTGCTTTTTTATACGCAAAAAGCGCATCCGGGATGCGCTTTAATCTTGGCGGACCGGACGGGACTCGAACCCGCGACCCCCGGCGTGACAGGCCGGTATTCTAACCAACTGAACTACCGGTCCTTAACCCTGTACGACTGTCTTAGTTAACAGCGTCTTTCAGCGCTTTACCTGGTTTGAAACCTGGTACTTTAGCCGCTTTAATTTCGATTGGTGCGCCGGTCTGTGGGTTACGACCAGTGCGAGCTGCACGCTCTTTTACCAGGAAAGTACCGAAGCCAACCAGGGCAACCTGATCACCTTCTTTCAGAGCGCCACCGATGGCGTCAATCATTGCATCCAGAGCACGACCAGCAGCCGCCTTTGGCAGATCAGCAGAAGCTGCGATAGCATCAATCAGTTCAGACTTGTTCACACTTATCCCCTTATAGCATCCATATATGTAGTTTTGTTGTGCGACTGGATGATCGCCACAGAAACTCGAAGAGCGTTGATTTATACCAACTACCCCCTAGAGCGTCAAGCAACCTTAGTGGGTACTTGGACGCCCTGTGTCATCTTTTTGAGACTTTGTTTCGTCACTGGTTAAAATTTCACCAATTACATCCTCAGGCTTACTCTCAAGCGCCACGTCGAGCACTTCATCAATCCAATCAACCGCCAGAACCTGAAGGTCTGCTTTGATGTTTTCAGGGATATCCTTGAGGTCTTTCTCGTTCTCTTTTGGAATCACAACGGTCTTAATTCCGCCTCGGTGAGCTGCCAGCAATTTCTCTTTCAGACCACCAATCGCGAGCACTTTTCCGCGCAGTGTAATTTCACCGGTCATGGCCACATCCGCACGCACAGGAATGCCGGTCATCACAGACACCAGCGCAGTCACCATGCCAATACCGGCACTCGGACCATCTTTAGGGGTCGCCCCTTCTGGCACATGAATGTGCAGATCATGCTTCTCGAAGTAGTCTTCAGCGATGCCCATGCCGGAAGCGCGCGAACGCACCACCGTCAATGCCGCCTGAATCGACTCCTGCATCACCTCACCCAGCTTACCGGTTTTGATGATACGGCCTTTGCCCGGTGTAGACGCACCTTCCAGCGTGAGCAGTTCACCGCCTACTGAGGTCCACGCCAGACCAGTCACCTGACCGACCTGATTGTCCGCCGCCGCCAGACCGTAGGAGAACTTACGAACGCCCAGGTACTCCTGCAATGACTCTTCGGTCACCTCACGCTTGGTGTTCGACTTATCCAGCATATTGGCTTTCACCACGCGTCGGCACAGCTTGGCCACTTCACGCTCGAGACCACGCACACCCGCTTCACGGGTGTAGTAACGAATAATTTCGCGCAGGCGCTCATCGCTTACGTCGATTTCACTGTCTTTCAGACCGTTCAGCTTGATCTGCTTCGGCAACAGGTAACGACGTGCAATGTTTACTTTTTCGTCTTCGGTGTACCCCGGAATACGGATGACTTCCATACGGTCCAAAAGCGGCCCTGGAATATCCATGCTGTTCGACGTACACACGAACATCACATCAGACAGGTCGTAGTCGACTTCCAGATAGTGGTCAGCGAATGCCGTGTTCTGTTCCGGATCCAGCACTTCCAGCAGCGCAGAGGCGGGATCGCCACGGTGATCCATGCCCATTTTGTCGATCTCATCGAGCAGGAACATTGGGTTTTTCACACCCACCTTAGACATCTTCTGCACTAACTTACCCGGCATCGAGCCAATGTAAGTACGGCGGTGACCACGAATTTCAGCTTCGTCACGCACCCCACCCAATGCCATGCGCACAAACTGACGATTGGTCGCGCGCGCAATGGATTTACCCAGCGAGGTTTTACCCACCCCCGGCGGCCCCACCAAACACAGCACCGCGCCACGGACTTTCTTAACGCGGCTCTGAACGGCCAGATATTCGAGAATCCGCTCTTTCACTTCTTCAAGGCCGAAGTGATCAGCATCCAGAATCTCTTTGGCGCGACCAATGTCGTTGTTTACACGGCTGCGTTTTTTCCACGGCAGGTTAACCAGCCAATCGAGGTAACCACGTACGACAGAGGCTTCCGCCGACATGGGTGACATCATGCGCAGCTTTTTCAGTTCGGCATCGGCCTTTTCCCGGGCGTCTTTCGACATGCCCGAGTCTTCAATCTTTTTCGTCAGCTCTTCAAACTCATTCGAGCCGTCTTCCATGTCACCCAGTTCTTTCTGGATGGCCTTCATTTGTTCGTTCAGGTAGTACTCGCGCTGGCTCTTTTCCATCTGCTTCTTAACGCGTCCGCGGATGCGCTTTTCCACCTTGAGAAGGTCGATTTCAGATTCCATCACCTCCATCAGGTGCTCAACACGATCTTTCACGTCGAGCAGCTCAAGTACTTCCTGCTTCTCATCCAGCTTCAACGACAGGTGTGCCGCAATGGTGTCAGCAAGAACGCTGGCATCTTCAATATTGGAGATGGTCGACAGCACTTCACTCGGGACTTTCTTCGACAACTGAACGTACTGTTCAAAGTGCCCTGTCAACGAACGCAGCAGGACTTCATTCTCACGCTCACCCAGAGGTGCATTGTCGTAGACGGTAACATCGCCACGGAACAACTCGCCTTCATCAACCAGACGATCCAGTCGCGCACGCACATCCCCTTCGACCAGCACTTTCACTGTGCCGTCGGGCAGTTTTAATAACTGCAGGATATTGGCAATGGTGCCAGTGTCATGCATGCCTTCCAGCGTTGGCGCATCGTCCGCGGCGTCGCGCTGTGCAGCCAGCATAATGCGCTTGTCGCCATCCATCGCCTGCTGAAGCGCCTCAATGGACTTTTCACGGCCGACAAACAGCGGAATTACCATGGCGGGAAAGACCACCACGTCACGCAGTGGGAGAAGCGGAAGGTTTTGCTGAGACATGATCACTACCTAATGAAAATTGGATGGCACTGCTAGAAATAGTGGGGATGGCGCCTTGAGAATACAAGGGACCGAAACGAGAAAAGGAGCCGCAAAGCTCCTTTTCTTGTCATTATTCGTCAGATTTGAGAATCAGTCATCATCTGGCGAAACTTTGCCAACATCGCTGCTCTCGTAAATCAGCAGAGGCTCAGCCTCACCGCGGATCACAGAGTCTTCAATGACGACCTTAGCTACGTGTTCTTCGGATGGCACACGATACATACTGTCGAGCAGAGCCGATTCCAGAATTGAACGCAGACCACGAGCACCCGTCTTACGCTCCATCGCCAGGCTGGCAATCGCGTCTAAGGCAGACTCACGGAACTCAAGCTCAACGTCTTCCATCTCGAACAAGCGCTCATACTGGCGAACCAGTGAGTTCTTAGGCTCGGTCAGAATACGTACCAGCGCATCTTTATCCAGTTCGTCGAGCGTCGCCACAACAGGCAGACGACCGATAAACTCAGGGATCAGGCCGAATTTCACCAGATCACCGGATTCTACTTCGCGCAGCACTTCGCCGACCGCTTTCTCGTCTTCCTTCCCTTTCACCGTGGCGGAGAAGCCGATCGAGCTCTTCTCAGAACGGTCACGGATAATGTTATCCAGACCCGCAAACGCACCACCACAGATAAACAGGATGTTAGACGTATCGACCTGCAGGAACTCCTGCTGCGGATGCTTACGGCCACCTTGCGGCGGAACCGAGGCAACCGTGCCTTCGATCAGTTTCAACAGTGCCTGCTGCACACCCTCACCCGACACGTCACGCGTGATGGATGGGTTGTCCGATTTACGAGAAATCTTATCGATCTCATCAATATAAACGATACCACGCTGAGCTTTCTCAACGTCGTAATCACACTTCTGCAGCAGCTTCTGGATGATGTTTTCAACATCTTCACCCACGTAACCAGCTTCGGTCAGCGTGGTGGCATCGGCGATAGTGAACGGTACATTCAGCAGTCGCGCCAGCGTTTCAGCCAACAGTGTCTTACCGCTACCGGTAGGACCAATCAGCAGAATGTTACTCTTCGACAGTTCAACACCGGCTTTGCCGCCATCGTGTTGCAGGCGCTTGTAGTGGTTATAAACCGCTACCGCCAATACGACCTTGGCTTTGTCTTGCCCAATGACGTACTCGTCGAGAGTGGATTTAATCT
>JAYYHP010000059.1:0-21056 GCA_036148335.1 Pseudomonadota bacterium | reverse complement strand
ATGGCTCACCAAAACGGTCGGTAATCACCCCCCTTGTCGCTGGCTGAGTTTCACTGCGTACCGTACGCTTTTCGCCCTGCTCAAACAGGAAGGGTTGGTCGACCGTGTGCAACATCACCAGACGCACCATTACCACACCGCCGAGCAGCAAAAAGCCAGCCAGCACTAACGCAAAGCGCCAGCGCTGCATGCCTATCTGTGGCTGTTCGGTTGGTGTCGACATCAGCGGAATACCCGTGTGTGTTCTGGTTCTTTCATTTGCAGGCGCTTACGTGCCTGTGCATCTATGCGTCCATGCGCCATCAGAGTGCTGCGTTCAAGCAGCAATCGGCTGTGTTCCTGTGTCAGTGACTGACGCTGACTATCGGCTTTTTGCCAGGCCTGCAACAGATCGCGATGCCAGGTGACGACATTAATCTGTATCAATGCCGAGAGAATGACCGCTCCCCACAGCAAGCCCTGCGCAACGCTCACGACAAGCGCTCAGCAATTCTTAATACCGCACTGCGAGAGCGGCTGTTCTGTTCTATTTCTTCTTTGGTTGGCATGATCGCTTTGCCAATTTTTTTCATCGTGCGTCCCAGCTGATCGTCCGTCACGGGAATGCCCGGCGGCAGATCGCGGCCTTTTTCCTGAGCGCGTATAAAACGCTTCACCATTCGGTCTTCTAACGAGTGAAAGCTGATCACCGCGAGACGACCGCCTGGCATTAAGAGATCCACTGAATCAGCCAGCGTCATTTCCAGATCGCCCAGTTCGTTATTCACAGCAATCCGGATCGCCTGAAACGCGCGCGTCGCTGGATGTTTGTGTTTTTCCCACGCTGGATTGGCTTCCTTAATGATTTCTGCCAACTGCGACGTTCGGGTAATCGGTGTCTCGGCACGTGCTTTTAATAAAGCGCGTGCCATGCGCTTGGCAAAACGCTCCTCACCGTATTCTTTTAAGACACGAACAATTTCCGCCTCATCCGTCGTCGCCACCCACTCCGCAGCGCTCATGCCTGCGTCTGGATTCATGCGCATGTCCAGCGGGCCGTCTTTCAGAAAACTAAAACCGCGCTCGGCATCGTCGAGCTGTGGTGACGACACACCCAGATCCAGCAAAATGCCCGTCACTTGTTCAATGCCCTGCTGCACCAATGCGGTTTTCATATCGGCAAAGCTGGCCTGCACGATGGAAAAACGCGGATCTTCAGCAGCCAGTGCTTCGCCACTGGCAATGGCCAGAGGGTCTTTATCGATACCAATCAAGCGCCCACGCTCCGACAACTTGCTCAGCAATAAGCGGCTATGACCACCACGACCAAAGGTGCCATCGACATAAATGCCGTCCGGGTCCGTCACACAGCCATCCACGGTCTCATTCAACAGCACCGTAATGTGTGATGGCGGAAGGGATGCGTCCTGGCTCACAGCGAAATACTCATAATTTGTTCTGACAACTGCTCATCGTCGTTAACCTGCTCCAGATATTCGTCGCGGGTACCTTCCCAGACGTCTTTACTCCAGAGCTCCAATTTTTTGCCCTGACCAATCAATACGGTCTCTTTTTCTAACAGGGCGTAATCGCGCAACAACGCTGGCAACAAAATGCGACCGCTGCCATCCAGCTCAACATCAGACGCGTGACCCAGAATCAAACGCTGAATACGACGCGCGCGCTTATCAAACGACGGCAGTGCCGTAATCTGCTTCTCAATGGTTTCCCATTCGTTCAGCGGGTAAATCAGCAAGGACTTTTCTTCGGTATCAATCGTCACCACCAAACGGCCAGCACAAAGCTCCGCCAGACGTTCCCGATACTTAGCCGGGATCGCCAGGCGCCCTTTGGCGTCCAGATTGATCGTGTTGAGCCCCCGAAACATGCGTTCGTCCTTTGTTTGTGTGGGTAAGCACTAACACTGGCTTACATCCCACAATTACCCACTATTCTCCACAATTAGACACTATAGAAACCAGACTGCCCATTTGCAAGGTTTCAAAGGGGCCTCAAAAGCGGAATTTTGCTAGTAAACACAAGGACTTAGGAGAAGTGGGGGAAAAGGTGGGAGAAAGTGGGAAGCAAACCCCAATCAAGTGTGAAACCTGCGCGCGAAAGTTAAAGTAACTTGTTAGGTTAGTATTCACTTACAGGGTTTTAGACGATTTTTTTATATGAGAGTGACCACTAACAAACCATTTGGCTTAACGTGGCGAAAATGACGCGACTGGTCCAACATTGTAAAGAAATAGTCGGGTAAAAAGAAACTTGCGGACATTTGAATCGTCCACCCCTTACACTCGCGACCTCTCGTCAGGGATCCAAAGACATGAAACGTTTATTAATGCGCCCGCTAATCAAGGGCTCGATGGTACTGCTCCCACTGCTGGTCACCGTGTGGTTAATCTGGTCGGTGCTGTCGTCACTCAACGAGCTGGACGTTCGTGCATTACAGCTGGTTCACCCCGAACTGGTCATGTTTCCGGGCATGGGCGTAGTCGTCATGCTGTTTACGCTCTTGATCGTCGGTCTGGCCTTTCAGCTCAACCCCATCAGTTGGGTTTACGATTACGTCGAAGATGCGTTCCTGCGTTTGCCTCTGGTGAAAACACTTTACGGCGCCGTGAAAGACTTTGCCGCCATGTTTGATGGCGAAAAGCCGAAAGCACAACAGGTGGTGCTGGTCGACATGCCCGAACTCGGCAAACTGGTGGGCTTTATTACCGCCGACCACCTGCCCGAGCAGGTACAGGATCTGGAAGGCAATGAGCAGCTGGTCCCAGTGTATCTGCCCATGAGCTACATGGTTGGAGGCTATACCTTGTTTCTGCCGCCAGAACGTCTGACGTACGTGGACTGGTCAGTGGAAGATGCCATGCGCTTTGCCGTAACCGCGGGGATTTCTCAGAGCCATGCTCGTCATCGCCATCACGAGCACAAGCAGGATGAGACGAAAACCTCTACGGGCTCAGCTTCTTCTGCCCCGGTTTCAGCAGCCTCAGCTTCCACTGCCTCGGCTCCCGACAGTGCGCCTGTGATTAATAACAACGAGCCTCCCGAGGAGTCTCACCAAGGGGCGTAAACCAACGGCGGGGACATTCATCACGGCCTTCAAATGGAATGAAAGCCGCTGCTGATCATCGCATTCCCGAAGCCCAGCAATATCAGAGCGTCGCGCTCAGGGCCGCGACCATTTCCCGGGTGAGGGTTGCCAGGTCCTCATCACTCATCACATAAGGCGGCATCACATAGAAGTTGTGCGCAAATGGGCGTACCCAAATACCGCGCGCAACGCATTCAGGTTGCAGCAAGGCGGTATTCACCGGCTCCACCAGCTCAATCACGCCAATACCACCCAGCACGCGAACATCAGCCACTCCATCCAGCTCAGCCGCAGGCGCCAAGCCTTGTTTCAGCCCCGCTTCTAATAGTGCTACCTGCGACTGCCAGTCGTTCTCAATCAACAGATCAAGACTCGCACAGGCCACACGACAGGCCAGCGGATTGCCCATAAAGGTCGGCCCGTGCATAAAGCACCCGGCCTCTCCTTCACTGATGGTATTGGCAACGTGAGAGGTCGCTAACGTTGCCGCCAATGTCATGTAGCCACCGGTAATGGCTTTCCCCACACAGAGGATGTCCGGAGTGACCTCGGCGTGTTCGCAGGCAAACAGTTTCCCGGAGCGTCCGAACCCGGTCGCTATCTCATCTGCAATCAGTAACACCCCATATTCATCGCACAAACGTCGCGCCTGACGCAGGTATTCGGGGTGGTAAAAACGCATACCACCCGCACCCTGTACCACGGGTTCGAGAATCAGCGCGGCAATGTGCTGATGGTCGGCTTCCAGGCGCTGTTGCAACGGCAGGATATCTGCGGCATCCCACGCTTCTCCAAACCGACACTGAGGTGCCGGTACAAAATACTGTTGCGGCAGAATGCCACTGAACAGATGGTGCATCCCCCGGCTTGGATCACACACCGACATCGCCCCTAAGGTATCGCCATGATAGCCACGCTCCAGCGCCAGCAGTTTTGTGCGCCCGGTTTCACCTTTGGCATGCTGGTACTGAATCGCCATTTTGATCGCCACTTCAACAGAGACAGACCCAGAGTCGGCAATAAAGACTTTTTCCAATCCTTCAGGCGTCAGGGCGACTAAGCGCTTTGCCAGTTCAATCGCCGGGCCGTGGGTCAACCCACCGAACATGACATGGCTCATGCGCTCCGCCTGCTCTGTCAGGGCCTCGTTGAGCACCGGGTGGTTGTAACCATGCACCGCGCACCACCAGCTGGCCATACCATCAATCAGCTCCCGACCGTCTTCCAGCGTTAAACGCACCCCTTGCGCACTGACCACAGGCCAGATATTGCCGGGCTGTGTCATCGAACTGTAGGGATGCCACACATGCTCGCGATCAAAATCGAGATCAGGATGTAAAAAAGGTGAGGTCATGATCGGGGCTCTCAAAAACGGATGAAACTGAAAACAAATGAAACTGAAAACGGGCGTCGCAAAATGCTTAAGGTACTTCACAACAGCACCACAGCTATTGTGAGGCGTACCTGACAGTAGTAAACCATTACAAGGGCACCAGGTTGACCAATCAGCGCAACGCCTTATGATTTCATGCCTATGTGCACTCCAACAGCACCGCCCTCACCGGCCTGAGCCCAAGGTATTTACGCAGTTATGAGCTGGAATGATCGCATCGAACGCGCCCTGCAACACCGTCGCGACGAACATCTGTGGCGCCAGCGACACACGCTGGATTCCGCTCAGGGCACCCATGTGCGCTGCGATGGCCATACCTTTCTGAATTTCTGTTCCAACGATTACCTCGGACTGGCCGCCACCGGACAGCAAGACCTGAGTCAGGCCGCTGAGCGCTGGGCCATCGGCAGTGGTGCGTCACATCTAGTGTGTGGCCACAGTCGCGCACACCATGACCTTGAACAGGCGCTGGCCGACTACACGGGTTACCCACGCACCTTGTTGTTCTCGACGGGTTACATGGCCAATGTCGGCGTCATTAGCGCGCTGGCTCAGCGCGGCGATCAGATCCTGCAAGACAAACTCAATCACGCCTCGCTATTAGACGGCGCCCAGCTAAGTCGCGCACGCATGACTAGATATCGTCATGCCGATCTCGCCCACCTGAATGACCTGCTGGAACGCTTCGCTCCTGTTTTTAAAACAGACGGGGCGAACACAGAGCGACCCCAAAGAGAGGACACTGAAACAGACCTTCAGGCAGACACCAGCAAAGCCGAGACCTTAGTGGTTACTGACAGTATTTTCAGTATGGACGGCGATCTCGCCGACATTGGCGCCATGGCTACGTCATGCCAACAGCATCAGGCCTTTTTGATGGTCGATGACGCTCATGGTCTGGGGATTCTTGGACCACAGGGACGCGGAGTGCGGGCGCACTTTGATTTGAGCTGTGAGCAACTCCCTGTGTACATCGGCACTCTGGGGAAAGCCTTTGGGGGCTACGGCGCCTTTGTCGCGGGCTCCGAAGACTTGATCGATTATCTGATCCAGTTCGCTCGATCTTACATCTATACCACCGCGATGCCCCCGGCGCTGGCCGACGCTATGCAAGGCAATCTGCAGCGCCTTCAAGACGATTCATTGAGAAACACCCTGCATCAGCGCATCGCTCAGTTCCGTCGCGGCGCGCAGGAAATGGGCTTACCACTGATGGCTTCCGAAAGCCCTATTCAGCCAATTCTGGTCGGCGACAGTCAGCAAGCATTGGCGCTCAGTCAGGCCTTAAAAGACTCGAGGATTTGGGTCAGCGCCATTCGCCCGCCCACCGTCCCGGTGAACGAAGCCCGACTTCGTGTCACGCTGACTGCCGCGCACAGCGAGGCAGACGTCGCTCAACTACTGCAGGCCCTTGAACAACATTGGCAGGCACTCACGACAGCAAAGCAAGCTACACATCCGGAGGCACCATGAGTCTCTGGACGTTTTGTCAGCAAACAGACGCCACCGACGGTATGCCCAGCCTTGAGCAAACGCGTCGCTGGTATTGGTTACCGGGCTGGAGCTTCCGGGCCTCGGTATTCTTGCCCTTGATAGAAGCCCTGCCCGGCGAACACTGGATCGGCGACTACCAGAGCGCCCTGACCTCACAGCCGGATTGCGATTTTCATAGCATGGCGCAACTGCTTGCTGACGAGTTTCCTGAGGATGCTCGATCCGACAATACTTTCATCGTCGGTTGGTCATTGGGCGGGGCTTTAGCGATGGCTACGAAGGGGGCTATGGCCACGAGGGCAGCGATTGCCAGATCCTGCTCAGTGATCACCCTTGCCACCGGCCAGACATTCACGCACCCGGACGGCATGAGCCAGCAAGTATTCGAACAGTTCTGCCAACGCTTCGTGGATTCGCCCGACAAAACGCTGTCGCGCTTTCACGCTCTGATTACTCAGAGTGGGTCCCGATCGCAGGCAGGGCAACTGATACGACAATTGAGAGAGCACACAGCCGCCGCATCGCCACTTTCACCGTCCGACCAGCAGGGCCTCCGTCGTACTCTGGAATGGTTGAACTACGAGGCACTCCCGGAGGCTGATCTGGCCATGTTCGGCACTGAGGATGCGCTATTGCCGTCTACGGAATCAGAGCCGTTGGCCAATGTGAGAACCTCAGGCCAAACCGTCGACTTATCCGGCAGTCACGCTTTTTTTCTCGAACCCGACAATCTCGCTGCCGTGATTCATCAGCTAGCAAATTTCGCTGATCACACTGGCTCTCTGAATCAGGAGGCTGACTCATGACTCTGCGTGATAAAGCACAGGTCGCCCGCCAGTTCAGTCGAGCAGCCTCCAGCTACGATGCCGCCGCTGGCGTGCAACAACGCGCCGTCACGGCACTGCTGGAACAGCTACCAGACATCGGCGGGCATTGGGCCGATATCGGTTGTGGTACGGGGGTGGCACTGCCCCATCTGCGTCACCGTGGGGCTGCGCAGGTCACGGCAGTTGATCTGGCACCGGGTATGCTTGAGGTGGCGCAGCAGTATGCCGACAACTGTATCGATTTTGCACTCGCAGACGCAGATCATCTGCCCTTTGATGACCATGCCCTTGACGGTATTTTTTCCAGTCTGATGCTGCAGTGGAGCGAATCGCCAGAGGCCACATTGCGTGAATGGTTCCGGGTGCTCAGCCCTTCGGGCACCCTGGCAACCGCCACCCTGCTGCCGGGAACTCAACGAGAATTGCAGCAGGCATTTGCCCAAGTTGATGACCATAAACACGTGAACGACTTCGTCAGCGCGGACAGCCTGATCGCGACCCTCAGAAGCGTCGGCTTTGACCACATCCGCTATGAACGTCGCTGCCTGACGGAGGTCTACCCAACGCTTACCGCCTTGCTGCGTGGCTTAAAAGACATTGGCGCCACCAACGTTAATGCCGGGCGGCGCAGTGGGCTCGGCGGCCGCGCAGCGCTAAAGGCCTTAGAGGCCGCCTACCCCAAAATCATGCACGATGGCGAACCCAGCTACCCGCTGAGCTACGAAGTGTTGTGGGTCGTCGCCAGCAAACACGCACAGACCGCTTAAACGGAGACACCCATGCGTCGATATTTTTTAACCGGTACCGACACCGATGCCGGCAAAACTCTGATCTCCGCCGCCCTGTTACAACGCGCTTCCCGAGATAGTGCCAGTGCCTTTGGGCTAAAGCCCATCGCGTCGGGCTCGGATCTGACTGAGCAAGGCCTGCGTAATCGCGATGCCCTACTGCATCAGCAATACTCCAGCGGAGAACTCGATTACGCCATCCACAACCCAATCACATTAGCGCCTGCCATCGCACCTCATATCGCTGCGAAACAAGCAGGACTGGATTTGTCGGTGGCCTCCCTGCTGCAGGCCTGTGAACCCGGGCTAAGCCAGACCGCAGACCTGCAACTCATTGAAGGCGCTGGCGGTTGGCTGGTGCCACTCAATGACCGGGAAACCCTGGCTGACTTTGCCACTGCCGTTGCGTGTCCGGTAATTCTGGTGGTTGGATTACGTTTAGGTTGCATCAATCACGCCTGTCTCTCGGTCGAGGCCATTGAGCAACGAGGTCTGACGGTCGCGGGCTGGGTTGCCAATGGCATTGACCCGGCTATGGAGGCGCAACACGAGAATCTGCGTTACCTGACTCAATGGTTTGCACAGCGTAATATTGAACATCTGGGTACGGTGCCGCACCTGACGGGAATCGATCCCTTTGACCCTCAACAACTCGAGCAGGTGTCCGACTGCCTGCATTGGCCCAAGTGACGTTACGCCACGGGCTTGCTATAGTTCAGAAACGTACCCGCTAATGACATCAGAGTTCATGGACACTTCGCTCAGTAAGCAACTGCAGCGCTTCATTCCTTTCGACGAATGGTCTGAAGACACCATCAATGAATTGATCCCGCACTTCCGTCACTACGAACTGGGACCGCGCAAAATTTTGTTTAAGCGCGGACAGTCCGATGATGAGTGCCACTTTTTACTGTCTGGCACCATTGATCTCGCCGACGATGCCTTTGACGTCAACAGCATCGAGGCCGACGATGACGACAACTTCATGGCCCTCGACAGCACTCACCACGTACATCGTTATGCGGCCATCACCAAGACTCCGTGCGCGCTGGTCTCAGTAAAACGCGCCTACCTCGAATTACTGTCGACCTGGTCTGAAGTGCGCCAGTCGGTGCAATCAGAAAGCGACGAAGACAGCGACTGGCTGGAGCGACTGATCACCTCAGAGCTGTTTGCCCGTATTCCGCCGGCCAACATCCAAAAGCTGCTGACCCGCTTCGAGGAGCTGCCTGCCGCGTTTGGCGATGTCATCGTGCGCGAAGGTGAAGTTGGCGAACATTGCTATGTCATCAAACACGGCAATGCCCTGGTCACGCGTGGCGAAGGCGATGCCATCGAAACGCTCGCCGCCCTGTCACCCGGCGACCTGTTTGGTGAAGATGCGCTCATCAGCGACTTGCCGCGCAACGCCACCATTACCATGACATCGGCCGGTGCCGTGGCACGCTTATCGAAAGAACATTTCGATACCTTGTTGCGTCAACCTGTGCTCAAGCACATTCGCGAAAGTGAACTGGAAAAGCTCATCGATGAAGCGGATACCGGCGTCATCGTACTCGACGTACGCCAGCCCCCCGAGGCCGAAGCTGCGCCCATGCTGCGTGCCCGCAATGTGCCTCTGTCGCAGTTGCGACAGCGCGTGAAAGAGCTGGAACAGGACTTTATTTACGTCGTCTGTGGCGGAGGCCGTGCGGAAGCTGCCGCTTACATTCTTTCAGAAGCCGGATTCGACGCTCGCGTTCTGGCATGACAACTCCGGTCCGGCACCGACGATTTCGCAAACGGCTGTTACTGGCCCTGCTGGTGTCAGCCGGGCTGCATTTGCTGATCCTCCCGGACTTATCCGTACCTCAACGCTCCGCGCCGCCGGTGATTCAAGCCACGCTGATGACGCCCGAGGCCATGCGCGCGGATGACGACAATGCCACTGGTGAGCTTACGGTGAGTGGACAGGCTATCCAAAAAACTGATGAGATCGCTTCGCCTACCGCTCCAGCCGTACCCTCTCCTCCTGCACCACCTTCGACTCCTGTAACAGCTCCGACAGCGGCGACTCCTCCACCCCCTGTCACACCAGCAGCGCCATCCACCATTGCCTCAACGTCCGCGGTGACTAACACGCGTCAGGGCAGAATAAACCCCTCATCTCCTGCTTCTGCTTCAACCCCAGTAACGGCCCCCGTAACGGCCAATACAGAGACCAATGCAGAGGCGGAAACAGATACCAAAAACGAGTCTAGTGCTCCAAAAAATGGCCCTCTCGGAGATCAGCAAGCCATCGCTCGCTACCAAGGTGAGGAAGAGACTTTCAGCAACCCAGTGGAGCAAGCGTACTATCAGCTACTCATGAGACACATACATAGGAAGCTGCCGCGCTATCCCGACGGCCTCAACGGTCAGGTACGGCTTCAGGTCACGATTCGTTACGGAGCCGTCATCACCGCCGTGGATATTTTAAACAGCAGTGGCAACCCAAGTACTGATGAATGGGCGCGGCGGGCGTTATTGGCAACCAGCCCAGTGCCTGCGGTGCCTGCGACTCTGACTCAACCCTACTATTTTCGTCCTACACTGCGATTTGGCGAGTAATAAACAACAATAAGGATGCCCTGTGTTTGAATCCGGAATGATGGCTTTTGCGCTGATCGGCGGTATCGCATTTTTCAGCCAGTGGATTGCCTGGCGCGTGCGCTTACCCGCTATCTTATTCCTGCTGGCCTCAGGTCTGACCTTAGGGCCCATCACTGGGCTGTTCGATCCGGATGCCTTGTTTGGTGATTTGCTGTTTCCACTGATCTCCTTATCCGTGGCCATCATTTTGTTTGAAGGCAGCCTGACTCTGGATTTACGCGAGATACGCTCGCAAAAAGCGGTGGTGCAACGCCTGATTACCGTCGGGGCGGCGGTAACCTGGGCCATTGTCGCCGTCAGTACCCACTGGCTGTTTGGCCTCAGTTGGGAGTTAAGCATTTTGTTTGGTGCCCTGACGGTCGTGACGGGGCCAACGGTCATTGTGCCCATGCTGCGTACGGTCAGACCCAACGCCGACATCGGCAACATTTTGCGCTGGGAGGGCATTCTGATTGACCCGCTGGGTGCCTTATTGGTGGTGGTTGTCTACGAATTCATTGTCGCGCAAGGGCAGGCCCAAGGCGTATTGAGCGGCCTGCTCGCTTTCGTTGAGATCATTGCCTCAGGGTCTGTATTAGGTTTGTTTGCGGGCTGGATGCTGGGCGAAATTCTGAAGCGACGCTGGGTGCCCGACTATCTGGAGAATCTGGCCACGCTGTCCATGGTCTTCCTATGTTTCAGCATTGCCGATGCCCTGGCCCATGAATCCGGCTTGCTGGCCGTCACGCTGATGGGCATGTGGTTGGCCAACCAGCGTGACCTGCGCATCGGTGACATTCTGAACTTCAAAGAACACCTGACGATTCTGCTGATTTCTGGGCTATTTATTATTCTGGCTGCGCGCCTGACCACCGACGACCTACTGACTCTCGGCTGGCTACCGCTGGTCCTGCTCGCCATTATGCAGTTTGTCGCGCGCCCCTTATCGGTCTGGCTGTCGTCCATCGGCAGTACCCTGACCTGGCAGGATAAAGCATTGCTGTCATGGATCGCACCGCGAGGCATTGTCGCGGCGGCGGTGTCCGCCTTGTTTGCCATCAAGCTCGAACAGTCGGGGCAGGAAGGCGCACACGTGCTCGTCCCCCTCACCTTCTCGGTCATCTTCGGCACCGTTGTCTTACAGAGTGCAACCGCCCGCCTGCTGGCACGCTCATTAGGGGTGGCCGAGCCCGCACCGCACGGATTCCTGATCATTGGCGCCAACACGGTGGCACGAACCATTGCCAAAGAGCTGACCACCAATGACGTTCCTGTGCTCTTGTGTGATTCGAACTGGGACAACATTCGTGCTGCACGTATGGATGGTCTGAAAACCTTTTATGGCAATCCGGTATCGGAATACGCCGAGCAGCGTTTAGATCTAGTCGGCATCGGCCATTTACTTGGCTTGTCCCCCGAGCGTGCGAACAATGCCGTCGCTGGGATGCGCTTTGGCAGTGAGTTTGGCCAGCACAATATTTTTGCGATCCGCACCTCGGCCGACGCTCGCTTATCCGACAAGCACCTGCACGGTGAAGAACACCGCGGACAGTACCTGTTTGATGAAAGTTTAACCTTCAGCAAGGTCTCCAGCTTGCTCTCGCAGGGTGCCGAATTACGCTCGACCCGACTGACCGAAGAATTCACCTTTGACGACTTTCGCAAGCAAAACGGTAAAAACGCACACCCTCTCTTTGCTGTTTCTCCAGATGGCAAGGTTCAAACCTGCATAATCGGGCAAGATTTTGAGGTGGCAAATGGCTGGAAAGTCATCAGCCTGTTTCGGACAGAGTGAACAAATGCCGTGGTAGCCGGGTTGGTACGGCTACCGACGCTAGGTGTGATATTCCCCACCCGTGCTAATTCAAACCGGCCACAATAATGGCTAAACAATACCCATTATCGATATTGGCGCATTTTGACCACTACTTTTTTCGTGGTTAAACCTATTGATAAGAATATCGACAACCCAGAGAAACCGTCGTATTCCGGCTGATAAAGGTCATTTAGCGCCACTTTTTTACCCTGTTGTTGCGTAAATTGACATTGTTACCGTACGCAACCGGGCGCACTCTGCTCGCACTCACCATAAATAATAAGCAGTAATAGTACTCCAGATGTATTCGTTAAAGCCTCACGCAGAGTCCCTACAGACTCTGCGACGGTTGATGCCTCAGAAGGAATTGCGTAAGTCAGCCCCAAAAATCCCTGTCAGCGGGGAGGGTTACCAAACGCGTATCCCAGCGCTGCTACAGGTCATGAAAACACTGAGCGACAGTGAGCTCTCCAGCAAGCTCCCTGAACTCTACCTGGAGTACGGCCAGATTATGGCCCTGCAACACCAGGCAGACACCACCAATCTACTGGGCCTGTTCCAGTCGATGTGTGCACAGATCAGTACCGACGAACGGCCGTTCGACCTACACATCCTAGACGATGGTCAGGTCAGTCACTGCGAATTTTTCTGGAAGAAAGATCCGACTCGCGTGCCGTCTCAGGCCTTGTCAGAGTTGCTGCTGGCTTACGGCTACACCTCAGGCAATAACCTGCTGCAAGGTGTCACCGATCAGATTTCGGTCTTCCTGCCGTACAGCGAACCCGAATACCGCGATGAATACGCCAAGTACGCACCGATGAAGCTGACTTTCAATGCGCCCTACCTGGCCATTCGTATTCCATCGCAGTTTCTGACTCAGGCACTGCTGATTCGTCCGGCAACCTTCCACGCTAACGGTGTACTGCGCCCGTCTCATTTGGTAGCTCAGAAAGCATCGAATCTGTTACGCGCTGACCTTGCGAATCCACCAACGCTGATCGAGCTGTCCGAGCGCCTGAACCTGACGGAACGTACGTGCAAACGCCGTTTGCAGGAAGCAGGCACTCACTACCAGCAACTGCTGGCCGACATGCGCCTGATTCAGGCCAGCTTCTGGCTGAGCCGTCGCATGTATAACGTCAGCCAGGTCGCTGAACTCCTCGGTTACTCCAGCGTGGCCAACTTCTCCAAGGCCTTCAAAAAGTGGAGTGGATTCTCACCGACCCACGCCAAACAAGGCTTGCTGACGCCTGAAACCACGGCGAGACGCTGATCCAGGCGCGGATCTGCTGACCGCCCTGCCTGCGGACTTCAACACGGACACTCGTTCGTGCCTCCGCAGGTGCTAATTTTGTGTGAACCCCTTCTCTGAAACCGCTATAATTGCGACCCTTTTACCGGCGCACGCGTCATCGCTCCAGGATCAGACCATGGGAAAACAGACACCACTGTACGACAACCACCTCGAAGCTGGCGGCAAGATCGTTGATTTCGGCGGCTGGGACATGCCGATTCACTACGGATCTCAGATTCAGGAACACAAGGCGGTACGCGAAGCCGCGGGCATGTTTGACGTTTCCCACATGACCATCGTCGATGTTCGTGGCCCAGACGCCACGGCCTATTTGCAAAAGCTGTTGGCCAATGACGTCAACAAGCTGAAAGAAGTCGGCAAAGCACTGTACACCGGCATGCTGAACACCAACGGTGGCGTCATCGACGACCTCATCGTCTATCGCATGGACGGTTGGTACCGCACGGTCGTTAACTGCGCCACCCGCGAGAAAGACCTCGAGTGGATGACCGCACACACCAAAGGCTTTGATATCAGTCTGACCGAGCGCCCAGAGTTGGCAATGGTCGCGGTTCAGGGCCCTGAGGCCATAGGCATGGTCCAGAAGATCCGTCCCGAAGCCGCCGATCTGATTGATGGTCTGAAGGTATTCCAGGGCCTGCCACAGCATGGCTGGTTCTACGCACGCACTGGCTACACTGGCGAAGACGGTCTGGAAATCATGATTCCAGAAAGCGACGTCGCCACCTTCTGGAGCCAGCTGGTTGACGCTGGCGTTCAGCCTTGCGGACTCGGCGCCCGTGACACGCTGCGTCTCGAAGCTGGCATGAACCTGTACGGCAACGACATGGACGAAGACACCAGTCCACTGGCCGCTGGCATGGGCTGGACCATTGCCTGGGAACCGGCTGAGCGCGATTTTATCGGTCGTGATGCACTTGAGGCCGAACGCGCCGCTGGCGTGACGATGAAGCAGGTCGGGCTGGTACTTGAAGGTCGTGGCGTCATGCGCGCCCACCAGAAAGTCGTGATCGATGGCATCGGCGAAGGTGAAGTCACCTCGGGCACCTTCTCACCGACACTGCAGTGCTCGATTGCCATTGCCCGCGTACCGGCAAACACCGCAGATACCGCGCAGGTCGATCTGCGCGGTAAGCTGACCGACGTATCCGTCATTGCGCTTCCGTTTGTGCGTAATGGCCAGAAAAAATTCTGATAACACTTATACGATTTGATTGGAGAGACCCATGAGCAACATTCCTGCTGAGCTGAAATACGTATCCTCACACGAGTGGATCCGCCTGGAAGAAGACGGCACCGTGACCGTTGGTATTACTGACTTCGCTCAGGATCAGCTGGGCGACGTGGTCTTTGTTGAACTGCCAGAAGCTGGTACCGATGTCGATGCTGAACAAGACATCGCCGTGGTTGAATCAGTCAAAGCGGCGTCGGATATCTACGCGCCACTGGCAGGTAAAATTATTGCCGTAAACGAAGATCTGGCCGATGCGCCAGAGAAAGTAAACGAAGATCCCTACGGCGATGCCTGGTTCTTCAAAATGGAACTGGCAAATGCAGCAGACCTGGATGGCCTGCTGGATGCAGCTGGCTACGCCGCCATCTGCGAATAATTGATCGACAAGGTACGTCCACCCTTGAGCTGACGCAGAGATTCTCTCTGCGTCTTTGTTTTTTGCGTTTCAATTTTCAGGGTCATCCATGAGCATGCTCTCTCTCAAACAGCTCGAACAGCGTGATAACTTCGTCAGCCGTCACATTGCCTCCAACGGTGCCGGCTACGACAGCAACGAAGAAGCCGAATTACTTGCCGCCGTCAATGCAGACTCGCTCGAGTCTCTGACCGCAGAAATTGTTCCCGAAGACATTCTGCGCGCTCCGTTTCTGAGCTTTGGTGATGCCCTGCCAGAAACCGAAGCGCTGGCTCGCCTTAAGGCCATTGCCAGCCAGAATCAGGTGATGAAGAGCTACATCGGTCTGGGCTATCACGACGTTGTCATGCCACCGGTGATCCTGCGAAACGTATTGGAAAACCCGGGTTGGTACACAGCGTACACGCCTTATCAGCCTGAAATCGCTCAAGGCCGACTCGAAGCGCTGCTGAACTTCCAGCAGATGGTCATCGACTTCACCGGTATGGAACTGGCCAACGCCTCGCTGCTGGATGAAGGGACGGCTGCGGCGGAAGCTATGGCCATGGCCAAGCGCTCCGTTAAAAAGAACAAATCCAATGCCTTCTACGTGGATGAACTGTGCCTGCCACAGACCATTGACGTAGTACGCACCCGTGCCGAGGCCTTTGGCTGGGACATTATTGTTGGCCCAGCGGCCGACGCCGCATCCCACGATGTCTTTGGTGCCCTGTTCCAATACCCGGGTCGTCAGGGGCAGCCGGTCGATCTGACCGACGTCATCAGCGCCCTGCACGAGAACAATGCGCTCGCCGCCGTAGCGACGGACCTGATGGCACTGGTAATGCTGAAAGCACCGGGCGAAATGGGTGCCGACATCGTACTCGGCAACGCGCAGCACTTCGGCGTGCCCATGGGTTTTGGTGGTCCGCACGCGGCCTTCTTCGCCACACGCGACGCCTACAAACGATCCATTCCGGGACGCATTATCGGTGTGTCCATCGATGCACAGGGCAAGCAGGCCCTGCGCATGGCCTTGCAGACCCGCGAGCAGCACATCCGTCGTGAAAAGGCCAACTCCAACATCTGTACCGCACAGGTATTGCTGGCCAACCTCAGTTCCTTCTACGCCGTGTATCACGGTCCAGAGGGTCTGAAAACCATCGCCGGCCGCATCCACCGCCTGACTGATATTCTGGCCAGTGGTCTGAAACAACGCGGTATTGAAATCATGAACGACGGCTGGTTCGACACCCTGACGTTCCGCGTCGATGATCAAGCCACGGTACTTGAGCGTGCTTATGCCGCCGGATTAAACCTGCGCCACGATGAAGCACTGGGACTGGAAGCCGATACGCTCGGCGTCAGCCTGTGTGAGAAAACCACGGCGAGCGATGTCAGCGAACTGTTTGACGTGATCCTGGGTGCAGACCACGGCCTCGACGTCTACGCGCTGGATGCTGAAATTCTTGCTAATGGCTCCCAGAGCATTGCCGAAGGCCTGGTTCGTCAGAGCGACTTCCTGACACACCCAACCTTCAATCAGTATCACACTGAGCATGAAATGCTGCGCTACATGAAGCGCCTTGAGAGCAAAGATCTAGCGATGAATCACTCGATGATTACGCTCGGTTCCTGCACCATGAAACTCAATGCCACTACTGAAATGATTCCGGTCACCTGGCCAGAGTTTTCTAATATCCACCCGTTTGCGCCTAAGTCGCAAACGCCGGGCTATGAGCAGTTGGTAGCCGAGCTGGACCATTACCTGCGCGACGTGACCGGCTTTGATGCGATTTGCATGCAGCCAAACTCGGGCGCTCAGGGGGAATACGCGGGCTTGCTGGCGATTAAGAAATATCACGAGAGTCGTGGTGAAGGACACCGTAACGTGTGTCTGATTCCGCGCTCAGCACACGGTACCAACCCTGCATCGGCTCAGATGGCCTCCATGCGCGTCGTCGTCACCGAATGTGATGAACACGGCAACGTCGATTTCGACGATCTGCGTAAAAAAGCCGAAGAAGTGTCCGACCAGCTGTCCTGTCTGATGCTGACCTACCCGTCGACGCACGGCGTGTACGAAAAAGGCGTAAAAGAAATCTGCGACCTGATCCACCAGCACGGCGGTCAGGTATACATGGACGGTGCCAACCTGAATGCTCAGGTCGGTGTTACCCAACCTGCCTTTATCGGTGCCGACGTCTCGCACATGAACCTGCACAAAACCTTTGCGATCCCGCACGGCGGTGGCGGTCCGGGTATGGGACCGATCGGTGTTGCGGCGCATCTGGCGCCGTTTGTGGCCAACCACGCAGTGCGCCCGATTGATGATGCCTCGAAAGGCAATGGTGCCGTGTCTGCAGCGCCATACGGCTCCACCAGCATTCTTACCATCAGTTGGATGTACATCACGCTGATGGGCGCTCAGGGCCTGCGCTCAGCTACGCAGAACGCACTGCTGAAAGCCAACTATCTGGCTAAGCGTTTGTCGAATCACTACCCAATTCTGTACGCCGGTCAGAATGGCCGCGTGGCTCACGAGTGCATTGTGGATCTGCGTCCGATTAAAGCCGAAACCGGCATTACCGAAGTCGATATTGCCAAACGCCTGATGGACTATGGCTTCCACGCTCCGACCATGTCGTTCCCTGTGGCGGGCACCTTCATGATTGAGCCAACGGAATCGGAAAGCAAAGCTGAAATTGATCGTTTTGCTGACGCTATGATTGCCATTAAGGGTGAGATTGATGCGGTAACGCGTGGTGAACTGGATGCCGAGAGCAACCCGCTGAAACATGCACCGCACACGGCTCAGGTGGTGACCGGCGTATGGGATCGTCCGTACAGTCAGGCGTTGGCTGCCTTCCCGACGGAGAATCTGGGGCCACATAAATTCTGGCCAACGGTGGGTCGTATCGACGATGTGTACGGCGACCGTAACCTGATCTGTTCTTGCCCGGCGATTGAGAATTACGAGTAAATCCCGACCGCAGTCATAGCCCGTGACACACGTGCTTTAGCCTAAAGCACGTGTGTCATCATCGCCTGACTTTGGGACAGGTTGCCTCATGGCAAACGGCTGCCCTTGTTGCTGCTCAATCCACTCCCCTAAGCGTTCTGCCTCGATAGGACGTGAAAAATAGAACCCCTGAATCTCTTCGCCGCCCAAGCGCAATACTTTTTCCAGATCACCCCGGGTCTCGACTCCTTCGACAATCACGGACAACTTCAGGCCGTGTGCTAACGACACGATACTTGAGAACAAGCTATCACCACCGCTGCGCAGTCCGGCAACAAACGACTGATCAATTTTCAAGGTGTCGAGAGGGAAGTCCCGCAGGTAGCTGATGGACGAGTAACCCGTGCCAAAATCATCAATCGATATGCGCACACCCAGCGCTCGCAACTCACTTAGAATTCGGCGTATTTGAGTGACGTTGCCAGCAAACAGGCTTTCCGTCAGTTCCAGCTCCAGACGGTGCGGTGCCAGCCCGGTTTCGGCCAGAATCGCCTGCACGTCATCCACGTAGCCGGGATGGGTTAATTGCATCACCGATATGTTCACCGCGATGCGTAATTCACTGTCGGGCACGGCATTCATGAGAGCCGCGCAGGCTTTACGCAACAGATTACGCCCCATGGCCTGTATCAGCCCGCTCTCTTCCGCCAGAGGAATAAATACACCGGGGCTGACGGACACATCAAGGCGCGGATCACGCCAGCGCGCCAAAGCTTCAAAGCCGGTCAACTGGCCACTTTCAACGGACACAAACGGCTGCAAAGACACAGTGATTTCGTCGCGCTCTACCGCACCTCTCAGCGACTGCAATAATTGCAGCCGCTCAGCGGCCTCCAGCCCCCAGCGGTCGTCGTATACCGACACGCCGGTGCGATGGCATTTTGCGCGATAGACCGCGATATCGGCATGTTCGAGCAACTCATCTGCGCTCTCACCATGGTCCGGACAAAGTGCAATGCCGACACTGGCTCCCAAACTGATATTGCCCTGTTCCAACGGAATCGGGCGACGTAAATCCGCGACCAAAGCACGCGCAAATTGCTCCACATCGGCGCTGGTTTCGGCACATCGCTGCAGCATGACAAATTCATCACCGCCCCAGCGGGCACAAATCCTATGTTCGTCACAATGTGCCTGCAAACGCTTGGCGATTTCACGCAGGACTTCATCGCCGGCCAGATGACCCAGTCCGTCGTTGATCTCTTTAAAACGATCAAGATCCAGCAGATACACGGCAAAGCCATGATCCTCCGAGCGTTGCTCTTCCAGCGCCGCGGCCACACTGCGGGAGAAGAAATAACGATTACCCAGGCCCGTCAGCATGTCGTGCGTAGCCTGATGATTCAGCTCTTGCGTGCGCGCTTCTACCTGCGCCTCCAAAGAGGTATTCACTTCGGTAAGGCGCTCACGTGCCACAGTTAACTCAGCATTCAGCTCGTTCATTTCATGCGCACGGAATTCCGTGAGCTTCTGCAGCAGACGCCCTTTCATCGAATGCACGCTAGAGCGATGAATATTCTCGACCACGACCAGCAAACACAGCGCCGCCAGCGTACCCAGAGACACCACCGACCAGATCTCCTCGCCAGCAAACAGAATCACCATCGGAGGCACCAGACACAGGGCGCTGTTGAGGTATAGCAATGAACGATCTGACGTCAGGCCAATGGTGCTGACCACCGCAATCAGCATAAAGGCACCACTGATCACACCGAGACTGAAGCCACTTAGGGCTTCGTGGATGATAAACAGCAGTACGTACCAGGCCAGTTGATTAGCAACGACGCCCAGCCCAAATAGCGTACGCCAGATCGATCGCTGGAAACGCTCAGGGCGATTCTGGTGCGCTACAAATTGCACGGTTCTTAGGGTTTGCAATGACAAATAGCCCAGCAACCAACTCCAAAGGTGAAGTTCCAGCCCTGGGGCTCGCATGGCAATGACCACCAGAAACGCAATGGTCGCCTGCAATAGAACCGCCGGCGTACTGTTTTTGTGGATGGAATACACCAGTCTCCGGCGGAATCCCTGCGCAGACATGTCCGGTTCTGCCACCGTCGTCGTGGCGTAGTGATTTCTCAAGAAGCCAAGATCAGAACGATACATCCAGGAAAAGGTGCCTGCCTCCATGGCCAATAACGCAATGCCACACATGCCAAAAGGGACTACCTCCCACGAACCCAGAAACATGAGTTCAATCGACATCGGCAGCAGATTCAATGCCATCAGTACCAGCGCTTGCTGCGGGAACAAAGTAAACGGCAGCACGTGGGCATAAACAACGATGATAAACATACCCACCGCAAGCACGCGGGTATCCGCATCCAGCCCCGGTAACAGGCTGACACCGACGATGTTCCATACCGTGATGGTAATCAGTAACTCGGTAAACAGCCCTCGTCGGGCTTTTTCGGGTTGTCGTTGCTCACGACTGGCTTGGGTATACCGGTAGGCCCGACGAATGGGAATAAAGTAAAACGCCAGCAACGGAGCAATCAGAAAGCCATATTGCAGATCGGAGCGCACAGAGACCAATGCCAGTGTGGACACACTGAACAGGAAGGCGATGATCAGGCCCGCTTGCGCGCGCTTCATCAGCATGAGCGTGCGCTGCGGCATAAACTCGCCGCGATCGAGCAACAACTCTGGTAAGAACTTGCTTCCTGGCATGTGAAATGGCGCACCCTGTTTTTGTTATTAACGACCGTCAGTGCCGTCCTTGCACGCCGTGTACCCGACGACCCTGTGAGTAACAATTTGGGCCATCTCACACCTATACTAGCTCAGCGTCGCCGCAGTACTGTGCTCTGGTTAACACTGGCCCAAAAGTGGCCATTTATGTGCCAGTCTGTTGCTGCTTACCTGACTATCTAACCCGTGTTACTAGTTAAGTGGCTTACACGCCCAAACTGTCTTATATCACTTACCTGTCTTTACCGCCCTGACTGCCTTACCCACCGACACACTGGCTTCTTTTAGTCACTACTCCGGCAAGCCCTAATAATGGCTGCTATCATCTAGCTCAATATCTGACGACAGACCCACCGCGATTAAGATGAGCGTACCTCAGTGACTCCA
>JAYYHP010000058.1:0-13122 GCA_036148335.1 Pseudomonadota bacterium | reverse complement strand
CAGCTGCACGACCGCGATTCTGGAACCGGGCATTGAGCATCTGGCCAATACCGTCGAGGCGACCAAAGGTGCCATCGGCGAAGAAGCGGCGGGACTGTTTGACGCTGACCTGTCCATCGTCTGATGCAGCGTATTCCGGGTCGTTATCACAATGCCGGTGAGAGTCATTACCGGCAGGCCATTGCCCTCCTCAGTGATAACGACCAACTGCAGTGGCTGGCCACCGACAGCGATCAGCTGATCGAACAATGTTCGCGCCTGGAATGCACGCAGGAGCCCGTGATTCCCGGGTTGCCTGCGGAGCTGATCACTCCCAGTGGCGCACGCTTTATTCCGGACGATATCACCTATCGCTGGAGTAAAGGCAGTACCTTTCTTCCGTGGCTAGAAAGCCATCTGGCAGGCGTGTTACTGGCATTACTGGTGATTCCGGCCGTGCTGTGGCTGACCTTTACGCAGGGCATTCCCGCTACGGCCCGTTGGGCGGCCCCCTGGGTACCTGACGTCGCCTTGTCAGAATCATCGCAAGCCAGCCTGAAAGCCTTGCGCTGGAGTATGCCCGCCTCAGAACTGCCAGAGGATGAGCAAGCGCGAATCATTCAATTGTGGCAGCAGGCACGTGCGCAAGCTGGACTGCCGGAACGCTATTCGCTGGTGTTTATGGGAGGCATGCAGGTTAATGCCTTTGCCCTGCCTGACGGCACTCTGGTGCTGCTGGATGCCTTAGTCGAACGCCTGTCAGATGAACAGATTCTGGCGGTACTGTTTCATGAGGCGGGCCATGTGGACCTGCGCCATGGCGCCCAGATCATGATCAAAACCAGTCTGGGGGCGGCGCTGTACAGCATTATGCTGGCGGATATTGAAGGCTTGGGTGAAATCATCCTCGGTGGCGGTACCGCATTGGCGGAGACCGCATTCAACCGTGAAATGGAGCACGAAGCCGACGACTATGCCCTGACCATGCTTCCTAAAGCTGGGATATCACCTGCCGCCTTTGGCGATGCCTTAAGTGCCATTGCTGGCGATGAATCTATGCCGGAGTTGCTACAGTGGCTGAGTACCCACCCAGATACCCAAGCGCGAATTCAGGACGCGCAAGAAGCTGCCGTCGCCCTCGGCTATCCAGCCGATGTGATAGACGATCAAGTCGATGCTAAGGCCGATTAAGCGGATGTAATCGACGATCACGCTGACGCATTGAGAATCGAAACCATGACATCTAACCAAATCCAAGAGCGCGGTTAATTCTGGCTAAGCGATGAATCTCACTCGATATAACTCACCGAATACAAACAACGCGCACAAAAAAACCGGGCACTGCCCGGTTTTTTTTATCTCCATCGTAGTCACCACGACAGAGTTAGGCGCTATGTATTACTGGGTAAGCTTAGAAGCCCACCGCAAATGAAGCGCCGTAGAACAAGCCGCTAAGCTCAACATCGGTTTCGATGTCTGTGGTGTCCGCGTTGGTCTTCATCGACACAGAGCGGTGACCCAGCTCCAGTCCCAGATCTACGACCGGCACTGGCAGGTCGTAGCCCAGGGTGACCACGGTATCGCGCATGGAGTTACCGTCATAACCAATCACGTTGATTTCAGCCTGTGCGTACAGACCGAACGGTGAACCAATCTGAGCTTCCAGGAAACCCATCGGTACGGTGAAATCGAGTTCAACTTCTTCACGACCAGATGTCTGACCCTCGACGATGGCATAACCGTCGAACATACGCGCCGTCAGACCAAAGTTCACATCCACGTATGGCACCGGAAGAGGCACACCCCAGTACAGAGTGGCGTCGGTGTGAGATAAATCGAACTCACTCTCTACCTGCTCTGCGTATATTACGCCGTTAAAGTCTGCAGCAAGAAAGCCGGAGCCCGTGGTCTCAAAGCTGGTCTGACGCAGACGCAGATTTGGAATGGTGGGTACCGGATGTTCGAAGAACAAGGTGATCTGAGAACCATCGTTGGACTCCAGACCCAGACCATTGGTTTCGCTCTCAACAGAGACACCGTCGTCCAGCTGACCGGTTGGCTCAGCATTCCAGACGCTGGCTTTGGCGCCAACGGTGAACAGTAAATCGGCCTGAGCCGCCATTGGGGTCATGGCAACCATCAGGGCCGCCAGTGCTGTTTTTTTCATTATACGTTCCTGTTTGGTGTTGTGTTCCACATCAGTGTCCCTAGTGTGCACACTGTGACGCATATTGCCAACCTAGCGCGGCACAATCGCCGTCAGAAGGTCATACCAATGCGACGACCGACTTCTTCGTACGCTTCAACCACACCACCCAGCCCCTGACGGAAGCGGTCTTTATCCAGCTTTTCGCGGGTGTCTTTGTCCCACAGGCGGCAACCGTCTGGCGAGAACTCATCGCCCAGTACGACCTCACCGTTAAACAGGCCGAATTCCAGCTTGTAGTCGACCAGCAACATGTTGCCCGACAGAAAGAGCTCTTTCAGAACGGCATTCACACGGAAGGTCAGATCTTTCATCTGGTCCAGAGTGGCATCGTCTGCCCAGCCAAATGACCGAGCGTGGTATTCATTAACCATCGGATCGCCCAGTTCGTCGTTCTTCAGAAACAGCTCAAACGTCGGTGGATTCAGGTCTTTGCCTTCTTCAACGCCAAGACGACGCACCAGACTGCCAGCGGATACATTACGCACCACACATTCCAGTGGAATCATGTCCAGACGCTTCACCAATGAATCGGTGTCGGACAACAGCTTTTCAAAGTGCGTAGGAATGCCCGCTTCGGCCAGCTTGGTCATGATGAAGGCGTTGAACTTGTTGTTCACCAGACCTTTGCGGTCAAGCTGTTCCATCTTCTTGCCGTCAAACGCGGACGTATCGTTACGGAATTCAAGCACCATAAAATCGGGGTTGTCGGTGGTGTAAACCGATTTGGCTTTGCCTGAGTATAAGAGTTCGCGTTTTTCCATGGGGGTCTCCGCAAGGGATGGTTAAAAGTTAAGAAGTAAGACTGTACCAGTCTGATATTTCATCCTGCGCCAGCATGCACACCTCATGAGGTGCACAGTCCAACGCTTCTGACAGGGCCTGAGCGACCAGCGCCCGGTCATTGTTCTTTTCGCTGATGTGGCCTGCCGTCACATATTGCAGGCCGGGCCAGCGCACCCGGCGGATAAAGTCCGCGCATTGTTCATTACTGAGGTGCCCATAGGCACCGGCTACCCGCGCACGTAACTTAGGCGGATATGGGCCGTTCTGTAACCTGACGGGATCGTGATTGGCTTCCACCTGCAGGGCATGACAGGCCTGATACTGCTCAACGATGTGCGGGGTCAGCGATCCCAGGTCGGATAATATACCAAGGCGCCGACCTTCTGCATTCTCAATCACAAATTGCAATGGTTCATCAGCATCGTGAGGCACGACTACCGGCATCACTGACATGCCTTGTACAGCGACCGGCTCATCACTCTGAATACAACGCCACAGCGCGTGGCGCGTCCAGTCCATGCGTCGGGCAGTACCGAAAGAGGCGTAAAAAGGAATCTGAAGATACTCACACAAGGCCACGATGCCTTTGGCATGATCGCTGTGCTCGTGGGTAACAAACGCAGCCTGCAACTGCGTAGGCTGAACGCCCGCCTGCTCAATGCGCTGCAGTAACACTTTACGGGAAAAGCCACTGTCAATCAGGATCACATGATTCTGGTATTCGACCAGAGTGGCATTACCACGGCTGCCACTGCCAAGTGAGACAAATTTCACTGTTCGAGCGGTTGTTTGACCTGTTCCAGAACATCGCGGGTCAGTGACTCTGACGCCAGTGTTTCCGCATCTTTGAGCAACGTCAGATAGACGCCCTCACCGGCCGTCACCATCTTCAACTGGTAATCGATGGTTGCAGGGATATCGTCCCCCCACAAGCGCGCCCACCAACTACGATCGTCGTTCTCGACAGCCGGGTTGGCCAGAGTCAGAAAATACACACCCAGGCTTCGGTTCAGGTCAGACAGATTGAGGTCGCTGGCGGTAATGGCATCGGCCACGCGCGCCCACGCCAACGCAAAGGAGGCATCGAGTCGCAGCACCAGGGTGCCGGAGCCGTCTTTACTGAAACGTGGGTTAAGTTCGCCAGAACGGAAATTGTTGAGACTGGTGACCTGATCCGCCCGCTCTTCCTGCAACAGCGGACTGGGGGCCGGAATGCGGAACTCATCACCGACACTGCCCTCGATAGCCAGTTCAGGCACCGGGAAGCGGTCGTAGGTATTCAGCGTCATGCCTTCTGGCACTTGCGTCGCGGCCGCCTCCTGAGCTTCCAGGTAATCCAATGACTTGTTATCGAAAGTATCGCCAAACATCCAGCTGCAGCCAGACATTGCCAGCAGTGCAGGTATCAGAATCAGTCTCATTGTGTTCCGTCAGATGAGGCCGGCCTCTTTTAACGCCAGCTCTACATTAGGTTGTAATTCAGGGTCCAGACCCACCAGCGGCAAACGAATGCCCGGGCCTGATTTGCCCATGCGTTCAATCGCCCACTTCACCGGGATTGGGTTGGCTTCAACAAACATGGCGTTATGAACACCCATCAGTTTGTCATTCAAAGCGCGGGCTTCATCGGCCTTGCCATCCAGCGCCAGCATGCACAACTCATGCATCATGGCCGGAGCCACGTTTGCCGTCACCGAGATGTTACCTTTGCCACCCAGCAGGATCAGCTGGTAGGCCGTTTCATCGTCACCCGAGTAGACCGCAATGCGGTCACCCACGAGATCGATCAATTGTTTCGCACGTGCCATATCGCCCGTGGCTTCTTTTACCGCAGTGATCTGTGGAATGTCCGCCAGGACAGAGACCGTTTCTGGCAGCATATCAACTGCAGTACGGCCCGGAACGTTGTACAACCACTGCGGAATATCAACGGCGTTGGCAATGGCTTCATGGTGCGCGATCAAGCCACGCTGTGGCGGCTTGTTGTAATAAGGAGTAACCAACAGACAAGCATCGGCGCCAACGCGCTTCGCTTCGTGGGTCAGTTCAATCGCTTCGGCGGTGTTGTTGGCGCCGGTGCCAGCGATGATTGGGCGGCGACCAGCGCTACGTTTCACGACGCGCTCGATCACATCAATGTGCTCCTGAGTCTCCAGCGTCGCGGATTCCCCTGTCGTACCGACGGCAACGATGGCATCGGTGCCTTGATCAATGTGGAAATCCACCAGGTTGTCCAGGCTTTCCCAATCAACACGACCATCTGCGTGCATGGGGGTGACAAGAGCTACAATACTGCCGGTAATCATCTCAACCAATCTCCCGAATTATTCTTATTCGCCGTTAACGTGGTGACAGGACGCGCAAGTCTACTGTCGGAAACTGCCACTGACAAGTTGTGTGGCCGCTAATGACAGGCCAATTCATTGCGCGCCGGATTCGTTCGATGACGCATCAGGCTCATTGCCTCCCGACAGCGCCACCGGCCAGGCCCGCAACACCGCCTTCAGCAGCGTCGCCAGCGGGATGGCAAAAAACACACCCCAGAATCCCCATAGGCCACCAAAGACCAGTACCGCCACTATAATCGCGACGGGATGCAGATTTACGACCTCGGAAAACAACAGCGGTACCAGTACGTTACCATCCAGCGCCTGAATGATCGCATACACGATCATCAACCAGGTAAAGATCTCCGTCAGACCCCATTGAAAGTACCCGACCAAGGCGATGGGTACCGTCACCACCGCAGCACCAATGTAGGGAATCAATACCGAGAACCCGACAGCAATGGCCAACAGCGCCGCATAGTTCAGACCAAAGATCACGAAAGCAATGTACGAGACTCCACCGACAATGACGATCTCAACCGCTTTACCGCGAATGTAGTTCGCGATCTGCTGATCCATTTCCCCCCACACGTTATCGAGCAACGCACGTTTATTCGGCAGGAAAGCCGTTAGCCAGTTCAGAATCTGACTGGAGTCTTTCAACAGGAAGAACACCAGAATGGGTACCAACACGCAGTAGATCAATACGCCCATCAAACCCGTCACGCCGGTCAGAGAGAAGCTCACGACGAGTTGCCCCACCGATGCGACTTCGTCACCAATTTGCTTGGTCCACTCTTTAGCTTGCTCAGTTGAGACCACCTCAGGGTATCGCTCGGGCAGCAGCATCACTAATTCCTGCCCCTTGGCGACCATGCGCGGAATCTCCGACACAAACTGCACCGCCTGGTTCCAGGTCGCAGGCAGAATAATCAAAATCAAGGTGAACATGAGCGTCATGAATAGCAAGAAGACGAGCACCGTTGCCGCCAAGTGCCCAAGCCCACGCCGTTTGAAGAAGTTCATGGCGCCCTGCAGCAGATACGCCACGACCACCGCCGTCAGAAACGGCGCCAGCACGTTACCCAACAGCATAATGACCAACATCAGTGCTGCCAGCAGCAGCAACATCGTCAGTGCTTCTTCATCGGAGAAATAGCGGTCAATCCAACGTTGAAAGACCTTGATCATAGAGGTTCCTTACCAGAATACGCGGTCAACCCGCGCGAGTGCGAATCAGAAATACGAAGCGTCCGTTGCGGTCTTCTTCGTGATGCAATAATTCATGCGGCGTCTGCTCAAGATAGCGGGGAATGTCCCGGGCACTGCCGGCGTCAGTCGCGTAAACGGTCAATTCTGCGCCATCAGGCAGCGCTTTCAACGCCAGTTTGGTTTTCAGCAACGGCATCGGGCATTGCAGCCCGGTCGCGTCGACCTGCTCAGAAACACAACTCAAGGGGATTCCGGTTCATCACGAATTTTGACACGTCTTTATTATACGCCAGCATACGCCTCCTGTATGCTGACAAACAATAAAAGTCGCCAGGGCCAGACAGCCATTGCCGCTAATCGCACTCCCGTTATGATCGCTTTTCGAACACCACGTCTGTCCAGATCGCTACGATGCTCATTGATCAGCGCCGCCTTATTGATCGGTAGTCCGACGATGCTGGCTCAGGATGTCACCACCCTGCCTTCGTTGGGTGATAGCACCTCGGGCTTGATCTCCCTGCAACAGGAACGTCGTCTGGGCACTGACTGGCTGCGTAGTATGCGCGCTCAGGCCCCCACCTTAGACCACCCTATGCTTCTCGAGTGGTTTCATGATCTGGTGTATCGGCTGGTGCCTCAATCAGGCCTGCAATCGACTGACCTGCAATTGGTAGTGATTGATAGCCCTGAACTCAACGCCTTCGCCGTTCCCGGTGGCATCGTCGGAATTAATTACGGCTTACTATTGCACGCCGGTGACGAAGACGAAATTGCCTCGGTACTGGCGCACGAATTGGCTCACCTCAGTCAGCGGCATTTTGCCCGACAGGTGGAGGCCGCACAGAAACGGGACCCCGTGGCGTTAGCCACCCTATTGGCCAGTATTGTGCTGATTGCCACCAATAATACCGACGCCGGTGTCGCCGGTATCATGAGTACTCAGGCCGCCGCGGTTCAGGATCAATTGGCCTACAGCCGGGACTTTGAACGCGAAGCCGACCGGCTCGGCATGACCACGCTGGTGCGCTCGGGGTTTGATGCCAATGCCATGACCGATATGTTTACCGGCATGCAAGCCGCCAGTCGCTATCGAGGCAGTGCGCCGGAGTTTTTACTGACCCACCCCCTCACCGCCGGTCGGGTGGCCGATGCCGCCGGCCGGGCAACCGCGTATCGCAGTGTAGACAGAAGCGCGAGTCTGCGATTCCGGACGCTGAAGCTATTGGCGGAAGCTCGCTATGTGCTTAAAGAATCCGCCATTTCTACCCTACATCAACGCCTAATCAACGCCAGCGACGACAAGGATTCCGACGCTCTGCGAATGACCCTCGCCATTCTGGCGAGTGAGGCCGATACTCAAGCCGCAGCGACCTTAAACGAGCTTACCTCGTTGGAACAGGCACAGAACTGGCTGGACGCCATTTCAGAACCGACTCTCGACAGTCGCTGGTTGTCGGCCAGACTGGCGGCCAAGCAAGGAGACCTAACTCCACTCGCGCAACTGATGGAGCGCTACCCGCAAAGCTTACCCGTTCGAGTGGCTTACGCTGCCGCCTTATCAGCACAGTCGAATGATAATGCCGTCGCAGTTTGGCGAGCGCTGACCAAAGACTTCCCTCAGCAACCCGCCTATTGGGAAGGATTAAGCCAGGCAGCAGCGAATCAGAATGAGGATTTAACCGCACGCCGGGCACTGGCAGAGTTTCACTACGCCAGCGGCCGAACACAGGAAGCGGTGCAACACATGCGAGCAGCAACCCGTGCCGCACGCGATGCCAAGGACTTTCAGAGGGAAGCGGCGTTCAGCGAACGCCTGCGAGTGTTAGAGGACAGCCTCAGGCAACGCTGACCGGCTGATTGAATTCCAGCATACGACCCAGGCTTTTCACCGCCTCACGACGCACGGTCTCATCAACCAGAATTTCCTGATCACCGCGTTTCAGTACGTCGCGAATGTTATCGAGGGCATTCATTGCCATCCACGGGCAGTGAGCACAGCTGCGACAGGTGGCGCCATTGCCCGCAGTTGGTGCCTCAATCAATAACTTATCCGGCGCTGCCTGCTGCATCTTGTAGAAGATGGCCTTATCCGTAGCCACGATCAGAGTATCGTTGGGCAGAGTGCGTGCAGCGGCAATCAACTGCGAGGTCGAACCGACCACGTCGGCCATATCGACAACGTTTGCTGGTGATTCAGGGTGCACCAGAACGGCGGCATCCGGGTACACCGACATCAGATCGGCCACGCCCTTAGCACGAAACTCATCATGTACGATGCAGGCACTGTCCCACAGGATCATGTCTGCGCCCGTTTCTTTTTCAACGTACGCACCCAGGTGTTTATCCGGTGCCCAGATCAGTTTTTCACCACGGGCTTTAAGATGACTGACCACGTCCAGTGCAATACTCGACGTTACCACCCAGTCGGCGCGTGCTTTTACAGCCGCCGAGGTATTGGCATACACCACGACCGTTCGATCTGGATGCTGGTCACAGAAGTCTGAGAATTCTTCCGCCGGACACCCCAGATCCAACGAGCACGTTGCCTCCAATGTTGGCATCAGTACACGCTTTTCCGGGCTGAGAATCTTAGCCGTTTCGCCCATGAAGCGAACCCCGGCGACCAACAAGGTGCTGGCGTCGTGATCCCGGCCGAAGCGGGCCATTTCCAGTGAGTCGGCGACACAGCCACCGGTGGCTTCCGCCAGCGCCTGAATGTCCGGGTCGGTGTAGTAATGCGCCACGATGACGGCATCTTCCTGCTTCAGAAGCGCACGAATTTCATCGATCAGAGCAGCACGTTCAGCTTCAGACAGCGGCGCTTTTGGCGCTGCCCAGAAATCACGTACCGTCTCAGAGGCATTGGCAACAGTCGACATACTCAGGGTCCGGTCAAAACTTCAAAAATAAAAGGGCCGACATTTTAGCACATTCCCATCACAGCAAGTGAAGCCTGTACCAACGCCCTTTTTAACTCATAAAAAAAGGGCAGAAAGCGATGCTTTCTGCCCTTTTTGGAATAGGTGGTGGGTCGTGCTGGATTCGAACCAGCGACCAATTGGTTAAAAGCCAACTGCTCTACCAACTGAGCTAACGACCCTCAGTTGCTGTGCATCTTATCAGACGCTTTGAAAAAGTCAACAATTTCAGCAACTTAGATCCTTCATACACTCAACGTGAGGGAGTGGTGGGTCGTGCTGGATTCGAACCAGCGACCAATTGGTTAAAAGCCAACTGCTCTACCAACTGAGCTAACGACCCGAAGGAGGCGCATATAATACTGATTTTTTTGAAGCTGACAACACTTTTTCAAAAAAAGTTTCAGATTCAGTTACTTAGCACCGCCATTCAGCTTCTTCAGGTAACTCTGCGCCAGAGTTACGGTGCTGGCAGCAACGCCATCATACCGCTCAATCACTTGAGCCATGAGCGCTTTCGCCTCATCGCTTTTCCCCTGACGATCCAAAGCCACACCTAATTTGTACATGGCATCCGGTGCTTTGCTGTGATCTGCGTGAGAATCCACAATCGTGCGGAAACGGGTCTCCGCCTTAGAGGCATTACCGTCAACCAGACTCACTTCGCCTGCCCAATACAAGGCATTAACCGCGAGTGGATCACTGGAATAATTCTTAGCTAAGGCATCAAAGGCATCGCGCGCTTCGGCAAACTTTTTGCCTTTCACTCCCTCCATGGCTGCACGATAAGCGTCGCCTACCGGAGGCAGAGACACCTCATCTGAGGCCCCGCTCGCTACCACATCCGAAGGCGTATTGTTCGCCGCCATCGTCGGAGCCGCTGCCAGTGCAGAGATACGACCATCAAGATCAAGATAACGATCCTGCTGACGGACTTCCATTTTCTGCAATTGGGCTTGTTGTTCTTCCACCATGCCGCGCAGCATGGCGATTTCATCGCGCATCTGTCGCATCTGTATCATCATTTCACCCAATAGCTCATTGCTGCCGGGAGCAGGCGCTGAAACAGGAGACACTGAAGGTGAAACGGACGCCGCTGGGGCTGATTCGGAGGACTGCATCGAGGTGGTAGCCGAGGCAGGTGCCACAACGCGTGTGGCACCTACGGATACCCAACCATCGTCAGCCAATGCACCGGCGGATAAACCCGCCAGCGCAGTGAGGATGGTGAGCCGCTTCATTAACGGCTCTGGTATTTAATTTCTACGCGACGGTTTTTAGACCATGCTGACTCGCTGTCGCCCATGGCTGCTGGCTTTTCTTCACCGAAGCTAACCACTTTGATCTGGCTGGCGCTAGCGCCTTTCAGCAGCAGGAAGTCACGTACGGCAATCGCACGACGCTCGCCCAGAGCGATGTTGTATTCAGGCGTACCGCGCTCGTCTGCGTGACCTTCCAGAACCACTTTCGCACCAGCGTTAGCGGCCAGGTAAGCACCGTGCGCGCTCAGAGCAGCGCGGCTCTCGCTCTTGATGCTTGACTGGTCAAAGTCGAAGTAGAAAGTGGTGATGTCCAGCAGCGCCTGCTGAGCGGCGTTGGTCGCGTCAGAAGCCAGAGACTGACCCTGCAGTGACGCTGATTCAACAGCTGTGGTTGCGCTTTCAGTCGCTTCAGTGGCTTGCTGCTCAGTGGCCGTCATGGCTGAGCCTGCGCCCTCTTCCAGGTCACCGTTGTTCGCACATGCGGTTACCAGGAACGCACCAAAGGCGACACCCAGTGCTTTGTACAGAGCTGTTTTTTGCATAGTTGCATCTTCCCAATTGAGGTTAATAGGTAGTTCTGAATTCAATTTAATATCGGAGACCAGGCCGGCTCTCTGACATCTCCGTATCTGGACGGCAAGCGGAATTTAACTTCCCCATCGACCGATACCGCCGCCAGAATGCTGCGTTCTTTTTCCGTTGCTGCGTAAATTACCATACTTCCGTTGGGCGCAACACTGGGCGATTCGTCCAAATTCGTATCACGTGAAAGTATCCTGACGCGGCCACTTTCCATGTCTTGTGAAGCAATATGAAAACGGTCGCCGTTGCCATGAACAAAGACCATTTTCCGACCGTCTGCGGTCATTCGTGCCCGAGCATTGTAACGCCCTTCAAAAGTGACTCGACTGACCGAGCGATCGACACTGTCGAGTTTGTAAATCTGAGGGCCACCCGCACGACTGGAGGTAAACAAAATATGACGTCCATCGGCCATCCATTGTGGCTCGGTATCAATGCCATAATGCTTGGTCAGACGCTGCGTCTGACGCGTGTTCAGGTCCATGACGTAAATATCGGGGTTACCTGAGCTGGAATGCACAAAGGCCAGTCGAGTTCCGTCTGGCGAAAATGACGGTGCGCTGTTCGAGCCGTCAAATGCGACCACTTTTTCTCGCTTACCGGTCGCTAACTCCTGAAAGAAGATTTCGCTCTGGCCGTTTTCAAACGACACATACGCCACCTTCTGCCCATCCGGTGACCAGGCTGGTGACAGAATCGGTTCGTCGGAGCGGAAAATCAGCTGTTCACGCGCACCATCGGCATCGGCGAAGTTGAGGTTAAACCGCGAGCGCTCACGGTTGGTGGTGACATACACCATCTTGGTAGAGAACACACCCGGGATGCCCGTCAGTTCTTTGAAGATAAAATCACTGATGTAATGCGCCAGATCCCGCAGCTGATTGCCGTTGCCTTTCACGCGGTGATGCACCAACTCCAGCTGAGAGTGAACATCCAATACATGAAACTCAACCGCGTAGCCCTGCTCAGCTGGACTGATGCGACCGACCACTAGGTAATCCTGTTTCAGTCGCTGCCAGTCAACATAGGCAACCTCCGCTGGATACACGGGTTTATCCAACATCAGAGCCGGGTCCAGGGTACGAAAATACCCTGAGCTACCGAGGTCATTATTGACGATGGCACTGATGTCTTCTGGCAACGCCAGTGCCCCTGTCCACTCAAAAGGAACCACGGCAATGGGCAATGCACTCTGACGCCCTTGGGTAACTTCAATCACTAGCTCGGCCTGAGCCACACAGCTCACCCACAGCAGTAACATCACTACAACACGATTTACCACGACGCATTCTCCGGTCGGAATTTCATTGTTAACGTACGGAAATTTTTCTCAAATACCCGAATATCATCCGGCACTGGCAGTGGCGAGGCTTTCATAATGGCCTGTTCTACCGAGCGATCCAGCGCTTCATGTCCGCTGCTTCGTGTGACCGTGGCAGAAATCACCTCACCGGTGGGTACCATGGCCAGACGCACTTCGACTTCCAGGTCCCGGGTCACATTGGGCGGATAACTCCAGACCGACGCCACCTGAGCGCGGATAAGATCCTGATATTCAGAGGTTAATACCGCGGCTCGTTCCGCTTCGGCCGCAGCGCGCGCAGCGGCTTCCTGCTGACGAATTTCGGCCTCGGCTTGCTCCAATGCAAGCTGCTCCATCATGGCCTGCTCGGCAGCCACTCTTGCGGCTTCTTCTCGGGCCGCCTGTTCTTTCGCTGCTTTTTCTTTCGCTGCTTTTTCTTTAGCCGCCTTTTCCTTAGCCGCCTTTTCCTTAGCCGCCTTTTCCTTAGCCGCCTTTTCCTTAGCCGCCTTTTCCTTAGCCGCCTTTTCCTTAGCTGCCTTTTCTTTCT
>JAYYHP010000057.1:0-5726 GCA_036148335.1 Pseudomonadota bacterium | reverse complement strand
ATCTGGCGCCAGTACAGCCGAGACGTCCTGCCCTTGCAGTTGATTGAAGATCACCCGGTACGCCAGCACCGCTTTGACGTATTCGCGGGTTTCACGGTACGGAATGCTTTCGATGAACTGATCATAGGTCGCAGGCGCCGTCTCCAGCCAACGGTCTACTTTGTGCGGACCGGCGTTGTAACCCGCCAGTACAGCAATCAAGTTGCCCTGATACTTGTCATTCAGGCTACGCACGTAATAGCTGGCCAGCGGAATGTTAACGTCGTGTTGCATCAGCGCATCGGTATCGGCCAGAGGGTAGTCTTTTTCTTTGGCAACCTGCCGGGCAGTGGCTGGCATCATCTGCATCAGACCGCGCGCACCGACCGGGGAGCGCGCATGCGGATTGAACGCGCTTTCGCGACGGGCAATGGCCATCAGTAGGCTGGAGTCCACCTCATAGTGACTGGCCCAACGGCTGAACTCATCCTGATAAGCCGATGGGAAACGATAATCCAGCGAATTCCACAAACGCCCCTGAATACTGGCCTGAACCGCCAGCCCTGGCCAGCCGCGCTCTAGTGCAATTTCAGCGTAAGCGGCACTCATCTTCGGTTGACGTTGCAGCAGGTAGTTCCACTCTTCAATCGCGAGGCCTTCTTCGCCGATGTTCCACAGTGCCTGCACCCGCGCCATCGGGCGAACCTCTGACGCCTCTTCCAGTTCACCGTTGGCGAGCGCTGGGCGCTGATTGTTCATGGCGTAAGGTAATGCCAGTTTTTCAGCGGCAAGAAAGCCGTAAAAAGAGCGTTGCGCGGCGGCTTGCCTATATAGGGTCTGAGCCGCGTCCTCGTTACCCGTTTGCTCAAGTGCCCGGGCGCGCCAATAAATGTGGTAAGCCGACTCGCGATCCGTTCCCTGAATCTGATCAAGCCAGTAGATCACTCCCTGCCAATCAGAGCGTGCAATCGCTTCGCGTAACACCGGGCCAATCAAATCCGCAGAACCACGCTCGGCCAGAATGTTGCCGATAATGGTCGGACGATCCTCGGCATCAAATCGATAGCTGCGCTTAGCCAGCAGTTTCTCGATGCGACGCTGTTCTTTGTTTTCGAGCGCAGAAGTAACCTCATCATCCGCCATCAGCGCAGCGGCGGCCGCAGTATCTTTGGCGACTAAATAGGTCATCACGGCACTGGTCACTTCAGAGCGTAAAGCAATGTCCTGCCCCGGTGCCTTTGTCAGTAATCGCGCCGGTGTTCGTCGGGCCTCATTCAGGTAATCAACACGCGCTGGCCATTCGCTGTCAGCGTCATCCGGAAGCTGCTTCAACAAATATCCAGATAGCTTGGTGTTTCCGGCTTTCAGTGCGAGCAAGGCTCGACGCCAGACGTGTGCATCGGTGATTTCACCGCGTGCACGCATGGCTTTGAACAAGTCATCGCATTGATCCGGCTGAGAGCGCCCCTTCAACCACAAGCGCAGGCCACCCTTAAAGGCTTCCTGCTGATCTTCAATCAGTTTGGCGCGGTAATAGATGCACTGACCGGCCGTATCTCCCGGTGCCCTGGGGTTCAGGTCCAACACGTCTTGCCACTGTCGTGCGGCGCCGTACGCTTGCGTTGCCTGACGCACAATCCAACGCGACAAAGGGCTGTCGCTGTAGGCATTTCGGTAAGTATCGATGTCACTGACGGCTACATCGGGAAGGGCTTGTTTCAGGCGGTGGTATTCGATGTAAGGTGCGAGCACATGCTCTGATGTGGCGTCACTGACGTGGGACCAGTCTCCGGCACGTGCGGCTTCAAAGGAGGTTTTAAAGGCATCGTCAGTAATCGCATGCGAGAACTGACCCACCAATAGAACGCACCCCGCTGCAATTCTATGTGACCACCCCATGCCGTTACGCTTTTTCTGAGCCTGTGCCGTGGCATCCTGTCCAAGCCCTTGCCAAAAACCCTGTCGCCACCCTACCAAAGCCATATCGTTGCCCTGTGACTCATCCGAGTCTTTGTGAATCTTTGTATTTTTCTTGTGCACTAATAGTAATCCCGGCAGGCCAGTCCGCAAAAGTCCCTTTGTAATCGTTTGTAAAAAATTTGAACGGCTTCTCACTGCGCATTCGTGACTAACCTAGACCGTTTGCAGTTTCTCTCCATATTCCCAGTCGTAACATCAATCGTGATCAAGGCGCTTACAGGCCTCGCCAAAACCCTGCGTACATAGAATGGCCCAATATAACTCCCGCCCTACTAACCCTGCCCCGTATAGTGCTCACAGTATTAAAAAGACGATGCAGAGAGAGTAGTTATGACCCCCGCACAAACCCTGTCGCAATCCGTGACGCTGAAGAATGGCAGCGTGATTCCTAACCGTTTTGCCAAATCCGCACTCAGCGAAACGCTTGGCAGTGTCGATCTGCGCGTCACGAAAGCACTCCCTAAGCTCTACCAGCGTTGGGCCGAAGGCGGGGTTGGCCTGAGCTTTACCGGCAACGTCATGATCGATCGTCGCCATTTGGGTGAGCCTAACAATGTGGTCCTCGAAGATGATCGCGACATGGACATGCTCAAAGCCTGGGCGCGCGCGGCCAAGTCCAACGGCGGACTGGTATGGATGCAGCTGAATCATCCGGGCAAACAAACCCCAAAGATGCTTAATAAAGATCCAATGTCACCCAGTGCCATTCCGTTCCGTAAAGAGATGCAGGCGTTTTTTGGTACTCCTCGTGCCATGACCGAAGACGACATTCAGGACTGCATTCAGCGCTTTGCCACCGCCGCCGCCCTGGCCAAAGAAGCCGGATTTGACGGTGTGCAGATCCATGGTGCTCACGGCTATCTGGTCAGTCAGTTTTTGTCGCCCCACCACAACCAACGCGATGACCAATGGGGTGGCAGCATTGAAAACCGCATGCGCTTCGTCGTTGAGGTCTACAAGGCCATGCGCGCAGCCACGGGCGATGACTTCAGCATCGGTATCAAGATGAACTCGGCCGATTTCCAACGCGGCGGTTTTGATGAGAACGACGCTGCCACCGTAGCAACCACACTGGCGGGCCTCGGCATCGATCTGATTGAAATTTCTGGCGGTACGTACGAGACCCCCGCCATGGCCCAGGGCAGCGAGCACCACAACAAAAAGCTCAAAAGAGAAGCGCCGCTAAAAGAATCCACACGTAAACGTGAAGCCTACTTTTTAGAATTTGCCGAAATGCTGCGTAGCAAAGTCGATGTGCCTTTGATGGTGACTGGCGGTTTCCGTACGTCGGAAGGCATGGCCGCCGCGATTGAATCCGGTGCCTGTGATCTGGTGGGGCTGGGTCGTCCGTTGTGCGTCGAGCCCGATCTGGTCAACCGCATTCTTGCCGGTGAAGATTTCACCAGTGTGGTTCAGCCGATCAAAACCGGCGTGAAAATGATCGACAAAATGGCACTGATGGAAGTCTCCTGGTACGAGCGCCAGTTGCACCGTATGGGCAAAGGCAAAGCACCGCGCCGTCAGGATCAGGGCTTCTGGTCGCTGGTCGACGTACTCTGGCTAATGACTTATCGCGGTCTCTTCAACCGCGTTGGTCGCCTGCGCGCATCGTAAGGAGTAGCCATGTTGCAACGAATCAAAGCCGCCTATGTGTCGACCTATTTAACCGTAAGTTGGCTGTTACTGGCACTGGCCAGTTGGAAGCTTTGGCAAGGTGCGGATGCGCTCGCCTGGGCCGGCGTTGCCTTAAGTGCAGCGCCAATGGCGGTCCTGATTGCCATCATCATGATTCGCCCTGTGCTTGCCCGCACCAGCGAAAACCTACTGGAGATTCATATCCCGGTCGGCATCGGGTCGTTGCTTGCATTAATTTCCGGTAGCCTCAGTGGCGATGCCGTGGCCATGCTGGCAGGTGCCGTCAGTTACGCCGGTTTCGTGGGGTACACCTTCTGGTATTCACGCTATGAACGAAGCGCCAGTGATGCATTGTGCGTGGGCAATACACTGCCCGATGTCTCATTGACCACCAGCTCAGGCACGCCGTTTTCTCTGCGCGATGTCGCGGGGCAGCCCTCGGTCATTCTGTTTTTCCGGGGCAACTGGTGTCCTCTGTGCATGGCTCAGATTAAAGAAATTGCGGCGCAATACCGTGAAATTGAGGCCTTAGGCGCCAAGGTGTATCTGGTGTCGCCTCAACCGCAAGGGCACAGTGCAGCACTGGCGAAACGGTTCGATGTGGATTTTGAGTTTCTGGTAGACCGTGACAATACGGCCGCAAAGGCGTTGGGTATTGTGTCAGCGTTTGGTATTCCGACTGGACTGGAAGTCATGGGCTACGACACCGAAGCACCCATGCCCACCGTGATTATTACCGACGCCAATGGCCGAGTTCATTGGGCCGACGAAACCGATAATTACCGAGTGCGCCCAGAGCCTGAAACGTTTCTGAAGGTTCTGAAAACGCTTTAGCCTAGCGTTTGAATATTACCTGTCCAAATAAACGACACGTAAAAATAAGTGCCTTACCCAATGCCCGAGCTTCTTTTTAGTGAGCATCGGGCACTGGGTTTTAGGTATTAGATATTAGGCATCGTGGATTGAATATAGAGCGCAAAGCTCTGGCTTAGCTGACCGGAGAGTCGAGCAAGGTGTCCTGCATCAGTTCGATCGAGTCAGCAACCCCCATGTCTTCTTCATCAAACATGGCAACGTGCACCATGGCATCCCCTTCCTGCACCAGCGGAATGTTCTGCTGACCAATGATCACGCCAGAGCGGGTCGCACACAGCGTCGCCGTCACCTCACCGTAGGGGTCTCCGATTTCCGCTAAGGCTTCCCCAGCTTCCACCCAGTCGCCCAAACGCTTCAGGTCACGAACGATGCCGCTGACGGGCGCCCGCAACCAATGGCTTTTGTTGGCGGCAAAGGGTTCTGGTGTGGCCTTGCGTGAACGCTTACGCATCATGCCCAGGGCCGCTAACACATTCTGTACGCCTTTCACCCCGGCACGAATCGACAGCTCGTCAAAGCGTAACGCCTCACCAGCTTCGTACAATAAAATCCGGGTACCCTGATCCGCCGCAATCTGACGTAACGAACCATCGCGTAATTCAGAATTAAGAATCACAGGCACACCGAAGGCCTCAGCCAGCTGGCGGGTTTCCGGATCTTTCAGGTTGGCGCGAATCTGTGGCAGGTTACTGCGATGAATCGCACCAGTGTGCAAATCAATGCCGTAATCGCACTGGTCGACAATCTCAGTCATAAAAATATGCGCGAGACGTCCTGCCAAAGAGCCTTTTTCCGACCCCGGAAACGTGCGGTTTAAATCGCG
Source organism: Pseudomonadota bacterium (assembly GCA_036148335.1). Lineage (GTDB taxonomy): Bacteria > Pseudomonadota > Gammaproteobacteria > Pseudomonadales > Oceanobacteraceae > Thalassolituus. The sequence goes on along the minus strand of JAYYHP010000057.1, from coordinate 433 downwards.
GCGGTCCGGGGTATATCGACTTTGCGAATGCACACCAAAGACGTTCACCATAGGCACCATAATCAGGCTGCCTGCGGTAATTTTTGGGGCTTTGGCAATCAGGCGTCGAATAATCTCAACACCATTCAGCTCGTCACCATGAATCGCCGCACTGACAAATACCACCGGGCCCGGCTTGCGACTGCGAATTACCTGAATTGGCATAGCCACCGGCGTACCTGTCGCCAGCTGAGCTACTGGCAGCTCAAGTTTCACCCGACTGCCGGGGGCAATACTTTGCCCACCGATTTCCAGCATCGATTGTGTTGGCATATCAGCCTTTTCCTTTCGTGCGCGTGTTGTTTGGTCGCGCGTTCTTTTCAATAAATTCCATCACCATGCCTGCCACGTCTTTACCGGTGGCACTTTCAATGCCTTCCAGACCTGGGGATGA
>JAYYHP010000056.1:0-18270 GCA_036148335.1 Pseudomonadota bacterium | reverse complement strand
AATAGAGAAGACTAAGCATGTAGATCCTCTAGTGGAGGATTGGCGGACGCGGGTTCAAATCCCGCCATCTCCACCAAACAAATAAAAAGGCCTCAACCGTATTCCGGTTGAGGCCTTTTTATTTGTCTGACGATCGTGATTCTGAACTCATCACAGTCCCGGGTTCACAAAACGGCAGGACAGCCGTTTTGCACAGCTCCGCTGCCCGAAGGGCGAGGCACATGGATGTGCCGAGTGCAATCCCGCCCCTATCTCCGGCCGGGGCTTTTTATTTGGTGCGGCGGAATTATGAACCCTTCATAGTCCCGGGTTCACAAAACGGCAGGACAGCCGTTTTGCACAGCTCAGCTGCCCGAAGGGCGAGGCACATGGATGTGCCGAGTACAATCCCGCCTCAATATCTAATTGCGCCGTTATCTTTGATTAACACTAACCGGGTTCTAAACCCTTCACAGCCCCAGAGCTATGAAAGCCCAAGCAATCACACCGCAACCTGCTTATTCCGCGGCGCATACTCAAACACATCGGAGTAGCAATTCGCTTCATTCAACCCATACGGTGCCAGTTGATCAATAGTGCCGTACACCATACGGGGCGAACCACACAGGTAAGCAACGGTATTGTCTGAAATGCTGTGGTCTTCCTGAATGACTTCAAAGATAAAACCGGTGCGCCCGTTCCAGCCTGGGTGTTCGGATTCGAGTATCGGAGTAAACCTTAGATTTTCGCCCACGGTTTCCCATGCCCGGAATTCATCGAGCTGGTAGAAGTCATCAATACTTCTGTTCGACCAATACACTCTGACGTCGGCGCTCGGATCTCTTGCCAGTATTTCTTCGGCCAAACATTTTATCTTGGATATTCCCGAGCCTGCTGCGACTAACAGGTGGGGTTGCTTCAGATCGCTTTGTAAGAACGCACGTCCCATCGGCAGTGTGACGGTTAGCGGTTCCTGGCTGCCACAAAGCTGCACTAGGCGGCGTAGCAGCTGTTCGGTGAACTCACTGCCATTCTGAATAAAGAGTTGTAGCCTGCCCGGCTGGTGACTGTCAGGTCGGTTAGCCACGGAGTAACACAAAGAATGAGCTTGCCCCTCAATATCAATCTTCAACGCTACGTAGTGACCAGCGATGTAGCGCAGAGTTACACCTGGCGATGCTTCCAGCTCCACCTGGAATGTACCTCGGTTAAGAAAGCGGACACTCGTTACCCGGCACGGATGGGAATATCGTTCTGGACTGTCTGTGACGGCAACTTCACTCATTATTCATCCACTATTGTCTCTGGGTGCCCGCGTCTGGGGCGCTGGTTTCTGGATGCCCATGCCTGGGGCGCTGACTACTGATAGTGAAGAAGCTTAGAAAACTCGTTAGATGAATAAAAATGGTATATTTTCACCATTCAATTACTTTTCCTCATCATTAGGGGATACACCATGATCGAGCGTAGTCATCTCAAAATCATTCAAGCCGTCGAAGAACATGGTTCATTGACCGCGGCTGCCAGAGAGCTGTGCGTCACTCAGTCAGCGCTCAGCCATACGGTGCGCAAACTCGAAGACAATCTGGGCACGCCGATCTGGCTGCGCGAGGGCCGCAGTTTGAGACTGACTCAAGCCGGCCGTTACTTGCGTAACATCGCCAATCGGGTACTGCCGCTGCTCTTTCATGCAGAAGACAAACTCAAGCAGATGGCGATTGGAGAGCGTGGCACCTTACGAATTGGTATGGAGTGTCACCCCTGCTATCAGTGGCTCCTGAAGGTTGTGTCTCCGTTTTTAGATGCCTGGCCGGATGTGGATGTCGACGTAAAACAGAAATTTCAGTTCGGCGGCGTCGGTGCCCTGCTCGACTTTGAAATTGATCTGCTGGTTACCCCGGACCCGTTTTATAAAAGTAACCTGAGCTTTACTCCGGTGTTCGATTACGAACAGGTACTTGTAGTACCGAAGCATCACGCGCTCACGAATCAGCCATTTGCAAAACCAGAAGACTTACGCAATGAAGTCTTGCTGACCTACCCCGTCGCCACCGACCGTCTGGATATCTACTCACAGTTTCTGACACCTGCAGGCGTCGTCCCCAAGCAGCATAAAACCAGTGAGACCACTGAGATCATGCTGCAAATGGTTGCCTGTCAGCGTGGTGTCGCCGCCCTACCCCGCTGGTTGGCGGAAGAATACTGCCAAAGACTGCCGCTCGACGTTGTCCGTTTGGGAGAACAGGGCATCGCCAAGCAGATTTATCTTGGGACTCGCGAGGGCGACGAGGAGGTCGGTTATCTGAAGGCCTTTATTGACCTCGCCAAGAATTACGAACACTCGATGTCTGACTGAGCAACGGGCATTTCCTCTGCTTCGGTATGCCACCATTCGCGCTGACGCCGTCAGCGCAGTGCTCTTGTCGCCCACTAGCCCACTAGGCCACTAGGCCACTAGGCCACTAGGCATTAATTTTAATCATACATTGATTATATAAAATCAATTTTACTCATACATAAATCAGCGTAAAACATGCTCTCAGATCGTATCCGGGGCGCTATTGAGTCCGTTTCGGAGCGACACCAACACACACTGAATCCGAGAAACGGGAGATACGCCGTCATGAGTAATGGGTTTTCTTACACAATCAAGCGTGTGATCTTCGATGAAGATTACTCGCCCTCTGAGGCCACACGCGTTACCACTAATTTTGCGAACCTGGCCCGAGGTGACCGACGCGAAGAAAACCTGCGCAGCGCCTTACGCATGATTGACCGCCGCTTTAATGCGTTGGCTCCGTGGGATAACTCACGTGGCGACCGCTACTCACTCGAACTCGAAATTATTTCTGTCGATATTGATGTCGAGGGCAATGGTCAGGGCTTCCCTTCTATCGAGATATTGAAAACCAATATTACCGACCACAAGACCCATAAGCGCATCGAAGGAATCGTCGGAAATAACTTTTCATCGTACGTGCGCGACTACGATTTCAGCGTACGGCTTCTTGAGTACAATGCCGGTCAGAAACAATTCCGTATTCCTCAAGACTTTGGCGAACTGCACGGCAAACTATTTAAGGATTTTCTTAAGTCCGACACGTACAAAGAAAATTTCAGCAAGCTACCCGTGATCTGCCTCAGTGTTTCAGACACTAAGACGTATCATCGTACGGAAAACCAGCACCCGGTTCTTGGTGTTGAGTACATCCCGAATGAGACCTCGCTGACAGAGCAGTACTTCCGCAAGATGGGCTTCGATGTCCGCTATTTTATGCCACCCGACAGTGTTGCTCCGCTGGCATTTTATTTTATCGGTGACCTGCTGACTGACTACACGAATCTGGAGCTGATCAGCACCATCAGCACCATGGAAACTTTCCAGAAAATTTATCGGCCTGAAATCTATAACGCCAATTCCGCTGCTGGGTACGAGTATCAACCTGATCTTACACACAGTGATCACTCACTGACTCAGGTTGTGTATGACCGTGAAGAACGCAGTCAGCTGGCAATCAAACAAGGCAAGTTTGCCGAAGAGCACTTCATTAAGCCGTACCAGAAAATTCTTGAAAAATGGTCCGCGGATTTCGCCTGATCCGTTATCAGTATTCAGTTAGAGGCAACCACAGAGTCAACGATAGACCTAAAAACAGAGCTAACAATGAAAAAGCTATTTCCAACGTCAACAGCAGGTAGCCTGCCAAAGCCTACGTGGCTAGCGGAACCGGAAACTCTCTGGTCGCCATGGAAGCTCGAGGGCAACGCGCTACTCAATGGAAAGCAGGATGCCCTGCGCGTTTCTCTTGAGGAACAACTGGCCGCAGGTATCGATATCGTCAGTGATGGTGAACAGACCCGCCAACACTTTGTAACCACCTTTCTCGAACACCTGAGCGGCGTCGATTTTGACAATAAGAAAACGGTACGAATTCGCGATCGCTACGACGCCAGTGTCCCCGGAGTGATCGGGCCAGTCAGTCGTCAGAAATCGGTATTTGTTGAAGACGCTAAATTTCTGCGTAGTCAGACCGATCAACCGATTAAGTGGGCGCTGCCTGGACCAATGACCATGGTGGATACCCTTTATGATGATTACTACCAGGACCGTCAAACACTCGCGTTTGAGTTCGCCAAAGCTCTGAACCAAGAAGCCCGTGAGCTACAAGCGGCAGGCGTTGATATCATTCAGTTTGATGAACCGGCTTTTAATGTGTTCCTCGATGAGGTGAATGACTGGGGCATCGCAGCACTGGAAAGGGCGAAGGAAGGCCTGACCTGTGAAATCGCTGTGCACATCTGCTACGGCTATGGCATTAAAGCCAACACCGACTGGAAAAAAACGCTCGGGGCGGAGTGGCGCCATTACGAAACCACCTTTCCCGCGATTCAGAAATCCAGCATTGATATTGTTTCTCTGGAATGCCACAACGGCCGCGTTCCGATGGAAGTCCTGACACTATTGAAAGGTAAGAAAATCATGGTCGGCGCCATCGACGTCGCAACCAATACGATTGAAACGCCAGAGGAGGTTGCCGCCACACTCCGTGAAGCACTGAAATACGCCGATGCCGATAAGATTTACCCTTGCACGAACTGTGGTATGGCCCCTCTCTCACAAGAAGTTGCGCGCCAAAAATTGCAGGCGCTGGCGGCTGGCACTGAAATCATGCGCAAAGAACTGGCGGATTAATTATGGACATTATTGATTTTATATCGGGTCATCTGATGACCATTCTGGCGTTGGTCGTGACCGGGGGATTCGCCGGCATTCTTGCTGGGCTATTGGGTGTCGGCGGCGGCATCGTGATTGTACCGGTGTTGTATTTCCTGTTTCAGGGGTTTGGCGTATCGGCCGACTCAGCCATGCTTGTCGCGACGGCCACCTCACTTGCCACCATTATTCCGACCTCCATCAGCTCCATCCGCTCACATCACCGCCTTGGCAACGTCGATCTTGATCTGTTTAAACGCTGGAGTCTGTTTATCCTAACGGGTGTTCTGGCCGGAAGCTGGTTAGTGACACGCGCAGACGGCGACTGGCTGACTCTCCTGTTTGGCATCATTGCCACGCTTGCAGCACTGAACATGCTGTTCAGAGCAGGCAAGCCTGCCCTGTTCTCGGAGTTACCTAACTCTGCCGGCCAGGCCGTTATGGGATCATCAATCGGCTTTTTCAGTGCGATGGTCGGGATCGGTGGCGGCACACTGTCGGTACCGCTGCTTACGCTGTGTAATTATCCTGCGCACAAAGCGGTGGGAACAGCCGCAGCGATCGGGCTGGTTATCGCACTGCCGGGAGCGCTGGTGGTGCTATTACTGGGAGCGACTCCAGAGGATGCGCCCGTTGGCACCCTGGGCTTGGTCAACCTGATCGGCTTTATCTGCATCGTGCCATTGACGGTACTGTTTGCTCCAGTGGGCGCCAGGCTTGCCTCGTCGTTGGATGCGGGTTTACTGAAGAAAATCTTTGCCGTTGTTCTGCTATGCACTGGGCTTAGGATGCTGGTTCAACTCACGTAGCGATATGAATAGCACCCTTTGTACGATTTTTTATCGGCCCCATCAGTAAAAGGCCCCATCAGTAAAAGGCCCCATCAGTAAAGGGCCTCATCAGTAAAGGGCCTCATCAGTAAAGGGACACGAGGCAACGTGGGGCTTGATCACTAGCAAAGTTTGTATTGTTGGCTTCCATCAGTACCGACGTAGAACAGCTCTCTGGTTGTCTCTACCCAGTCCTTCATTCATCGCTTCATCCTGCCCCTAATACCTCGTCTTATCCCTCTCCCTATCCCTCGCCTTGCCCCTCTTGTAGTCACCCATGGATTGTTGAGGTCTGTAGGAAGGTTAACGAGGAAGTTGCCCTCGACACTGAACTCTTACCTGTCCTTCCTGTCAGTAAACCGTAAATCCAGCGAGAAGGTTGGCACTTTGTGACTTGGTTGCAAATCTTAACGGACTCCCTGCGCTAACGTAGTCATTATTTAGGGCAAAAGTCCTTACTGTGAACCACGGAGCACCTTACGTGCCGTCAATAATAACAACGAGAATCGTCAGCTTGGTTGCTCTGCTGTTCAGCATTGTTCTGATCAGTCCAGCCGCGCTCGCCTCACTCCCGTCGTTACAAGCCGTGCATGATCAACAGAACGTGTCTCACGTCATTGAGTTCTTGCCTTTCTCAGGCGAAGCCCGTTCAGTTGCGGAGGCTCAGAGCGCGCAACAATGGCAGCCTCTTCCGCAAAATAGCCGCAGTCTCGGTCGTAATGTGGGAGAAACCTGGTTCCGGTTGCGCCTGTCGGATGCTCAACAAACGCCAGACGCGCCTTTCTATCTGCAACTGAATTACCCGCACTACGATTACCTCGATGCCTACCTGATGGATGGCACCCGCGTGACTGAGTCGTTTTTTACCGGCGACCAGCGCGGCTTCAGCTCTCGTCCGGTCGACCAACGTACGTTTATGATCCCCATGGGCGCACTGTCGGGTGCTGCGGCGCCTGAAGTACTGATTCGTATCGATACGCCCGGACCCTTGCTGATTCCGTTCGCCTTGCTCACCGCGCCAGAAGCCGCCGCGAAAGACCGCAATGTGGCCATGTGGTTGGGGATCTACTTTGGCATTCTGCTGATTATGTTTGCATACAACGCCTTTATCCTCGGGGCGTTGCGCGATTCGGCCTATCTGTATTACCTCGCCTACATGGCTGCGGTAGGTGTTCATCAAGCGACCTTGCAGGGGCTCGGGTACCAGTACTTCTGGCCAGAGGGCTCACCGATTTCAAACAACTATGCCGTCGCGCTCAGCAGTGCCCTGATGCAAGGCACCGCCGTGTTGTTTGTGGTGAAGTTTATTCGCCTGTACGAAAACTTTGGGCGCTTTGAGCGGGTCACTGGCAGTGTACTGCTGGTGTATTCCTGGCTGCTGGTATTCGGTTCGCCGTTCATGGAGTACTCAAGCTTCCTGACGGTGGTCAACATCACGGGAGCCATCAGCGTCTTCTGCGGCTTGTACATTGGTATTCAGGGCTGGCGTAAGCGTGTGCAGTATGCGCGCTTGTTTGCGCTGGCCTGGTTTGTGTATCTGGTGTTTATTGGTTGGTATCTGCTGGAACTGGCGTCCATTATCCCAGCCAGCACCTACGGAGAGCATATTCTTGCCGTGGGGTCGGCACTGGAGCTGGCACTGCTATCCATCGCCTTTGCTGATCGTATCAACCACGAAAAAGAGCTGCGCCTACGCACTCAGAGCCGCCTGATGGACGTTCAGGTTGCGATGAATGCAGAGCTGGAAGAGAAAGTTCGTCTGCGCACCCAGGAGTTGGAAGAGGCAAATCGTCGCTTAGAAGTGCTCAGCACCACCGACGGTCTTACCGGCCTGCTTAATCGCCGCCGCTTCGATGAACTCTACGAGAAAGCCTACCTGCAAGCCTGCCGACGCAACGAGCCATTGGCCGTGCTGATGATTGATATTGATCATTTCAAGCAGCTGAACGATGAGCATGGTCATCGATTTGGTGACATATGCCTGATTGAAGCCGGCAAACTGATTACCCAGACCATCGATGACAACAACGCCATCTGTGCCCGCTATGGTGGCGAAGAATTCGTGATCATCCTGCCGGGGTACTGTTCTGAACTGGCCCACGACAAAGCCGAGGCACTGCGACGCGCCTTCGAAGGGCATGTCGTTCGTGATGAAGCCTCTGAAAAAGTAATGACAGTCAGCATCGGTTTAACCGTCGAACAGCCCGTCGATCGTGAGGCCTGGGAAAAGTTACTGCAGGCCGCCGACAGTCTGCTGTACACCGCCAAACGCAACGGCCGGAATCAGGTCGCATTTTTACATAAGAACGCTGGCTGATGCGTTGACTATCCCCCCTTCTGAACTAGGTTTAATACAGATAACAACCGGAAGGATCAGGGTTCAGGATGGCAGTACAACGACACCCGTCAGACAGCGAAGAACGGCGCGCTTTGACGGTGCATTTTAGTCAGGCTCTGATGTCCGTCGCCGTGCTCTGCCTTGCGCTGTTCGCGCATACGGTTCTGGCCATTGAAACCGTCCATTACGCTGGTGACAAAATCAGCCTGCTGCCAACTTTAGAGTTCGTGCAGGAACGGAACGGCGAAACCCTCGATAACATTCTCGTACGCCAAGAATCCGACTGGCACCACAGAGACAGCATCAACAACAACCTTGGGCAGACGGATCGTGCGCTCTGGGCTCGACTGCGACTCAGCGGTTTACGAGACGCTCAGGATGATCCCTTACTACGCATCAACTATCCCCATCATGACTTCATTGATGTTTATTTATTTGAGCGCGGGCGATTAGTCTCTCACTTTGAAGGGGGCGATTTGCGCCCGTTCGACGTCCGCCCGATTAAGCAGCGGACCTTCTGGTTTCCTCTGGCTAACCTGACGAGTGAAGAGCAGGAAATCTACATTCGGGTAGAAACTCAGGGGCCTCTGCTGATTCCAGTCGACCTGCTCAGTTATCAGGCCGCCGCCGAAGAAGAGAAGCTCTTATACCTCTGGGCGGGTGCGTTTCTCGGCATCATCCTGATCATGGCTATCTACAACCTGTTCCTGTTTTTTACCCTGCGTGAATCCTCATACGTTCTGTATGTCATCTACCTGCTGACGGCGGGCATCATGCAGGCGACTCTGTTTGGTTTTGGTACTCAGTATCTGTGGGGAGAGCATCCCGGCGTCAACAATCAGGTCATCGCGTTTCTCGCACCATTTGTGCAACTGACGGCCATGGCCTTTGTACTGAAGTTTGTGAACCTGCATACCTTTGGCTCCCTGCTGGATCGCAGCGTGGCCTACCTGATGGTGTTTGCACTGATCGTCATGAGTATCGCCAGCTTTACGGTGCCTTATAGCCTGATCGTTAAAATGGGGCATTCCATTGCGTTGTTTGGTGTGGTCTGTGCCCTCTACATCGGCATTAAAGGCTGGATCATGGGCATGAAGTCGGCCCGCTTGTTCACCATTGCCTGGTTCGCTCACCTGGTATTTATCGCCTGGTATCTGCTCGATATGACCGGCAAAGTGCCGTCGACTGAAATTGGCAATCAGGCCTTCGCCATTGGTTTTATCGCCGAGCTGTCGCTGCTCGCCATCGCGTTTGCCGACAAAATGAATCAGGAAAAAGAACTCCGTATTCATTCGCAAACCAAGCTGCTCGACATGCAAGTGGCCATGAATCAGGAGTTGGACAACAAAGTAAAAGAACGGACGGCGGCCCTGGAAAAAGCCAATCGCCGCCTGGAAGAACTGAGTGTCACAGATGGTCTGACCAAGCTGTTCAATCGCCGCTACTTTGATCAGGTATTTCGCGAGAATTACCTCCAGTCCTACAAAGATCAGCATCCGATCAGTGTGATGATGGTCGACATCGACTTTTTCAAGAAACTCAACGACAACTATGGCCATGCCTTTGGAGACCTGTGTCTGGTGCGTGCGTCGCAGCTGATACGTAAAGTCGTCAACATGCAGGGCGCCTTTGCCGCTCGCTATGGCGGTGAGGAGTTTGTCGTGGTGCTGCCAAAGACCACGGAAGACCGTGCCCTTCGCATCGCCGACGTGCTGCGCCAGGCCTTTGAACAGACTACTGTCTCTCAAGGAACACAGAGTTCCGGAATGACCGTGAGCATCGGTGTCGCCAGCGAGATTCCGACCACCACAGGTGAGGAAGAAAAGCTGCTGAGCCGGGCCGACGACTGTTTGTACCACTCTAAAGAATCCGGCCGGAACCGGGTGACAGGTGCCAGCTCTCTCAATAAATAAACTTATTGATAATGATTTGCATCTACTTTAGCATTGCGTTCCTTAATGATCTGGGGGTGTTATGCCATGAGTGTGCTTTCCAACGTAGTAACCCTGACTGAGCAGATTGGTGGCCCTGTGGTCGCGCTGCTGCTGGCGCTGTCGTGCATCGCGCTGGCACTGATATTTGCCCGCTTACTCTTTTCACTGCGACTGGCGGTTGCCCGTCGTCCGACCCCGGCTCAGTGTCTGAACAGCATCGAGCAACAAGGCACCCTGCCCGCTCAGGCGGTCGCGAACCAAAATGCCTTCCGTCTGGACCCACGTCTGGCCAATATCCGTGACACTTGGGAAGCCTGCCAGGATCTGACCGGCGAGGATGCCCGCAGTGAAGCACTGCGCCGCCTGCGTAATCGCACTCAACACACCGCCAGTGGCCTGCGTCCGCTAGAAGTCATTGCCACGGTCAGCCCTTTGCTGGGCCTGTTTGGTACGGTGCTCGGCATGATCGAAGCCTTCCGCGCCATGGAAGCCGCGGGCGCTCAGGTAGACCCGTCGGTGTTATCCGGTGGTATCTGGGAGGCCCTGTTAACTACGGCTGTCGGCTTAGGTGTCGCTATCCCTGTCTCTCTGATTCACAGCTTACTGGAACGCCGTCATGAGATGCTGGCAACTCATATGCTCAGTGATACGGAATGGCTACTCACCCATGAACCCGCTGACGCACCTGCCAGCCCGACGCTGAAGGCAGTGGGCGCTTAATGGATACCGTGCTGCCAGCACGTCGACGACGTGGCATCAGCCTGACGGCACTGATTGATGTCGTGTTTATTCTGCTGATGTTTTTCATGCTGACGTCGACCTTTTCGGATTGGCAAATGGAGCCGCTGACTTCGGCAGTGGCAGGTCAACAAGCCAGCGCAGAGCCCCCTGCCGTGTTGCTGGTCTATCCCGACGGTGAACTGCGCATTCTGACCGACTCATTATCAGAACCACTGGCGTCTGTTGCCGCCGCCGATGAGCGAGTCGCCGACCAGTCACTGGTCGTCAGTGGCGAAACCAGCACGCCGGTGCAAACCTTGTTGTCCGTCATGGGCGAATTACACGCACGTCAGCGCGATTATATTTTGGGTCAGCCGTTTGATCAGGGGGCGCCATGATTGAGCCTCGCACGCGCTCATTAGGCAGCGACGACAATATGATTCCGCTAATTAATATTGTGTTTTTATTGCTGATTTTTTTCATGGTCGCCGGGCACATTCAAAAACGCCCCGATGCAGAAATTTCGCTGCCGACACTGAAGGTAAATAGCGAAGAAGCGCACATTCAGAATTTGCTGGAACTCTATGTCGATGGCCGCATGACATTAAATCATTCGGTCGTGTCGCAAGACGATTTATCAGCTCGTCTCGGTACTATTTCCGGTGAACTCACGTTGGTTGTCGACCGTCGTTTAACGGCGGGTGACCTCGAGCAGGTGTTAAAGCCATTACGTACGCAAGCTCAGTTAAGTGTTTCCCTGTTACTTGAGGGCGCGCCATGAATCTGGCTTATCGCAGCGCGGGTGGCGCTCTGGCGATCGCATTGTACGTCGGTGCTTTTTTTATTCTGAGCGCGCCAGAGGTGATTTCTGCGGGGGATGCGGTTGCCGATGGCGATGCTGGGAATACCGCCGGTTTAGGGCGCCTGGGGGCCTACGCAGAAACGTCAGAGCGTTTGCAACAAGCCATTGCACCACCGCCACCACCCGAACCCCCGGTAGAAGTACCAAAGGTAAAACCACCTGAACCCGTGGTCGAGGACGTTCCCAAATATCAGGCACCCAAGCCGGAAAAAACGCCCGAAAAAGAACCAGAAAAAACACCTGAAGAGGTGACGCCTGAGCCAGTCGAGGAGACCCCGGAAACCGTCGCCCCGACAGAGCAAAAGCAGGATGCATCGACGGCGATGCAGAAAGCCACAGGACACTCCGAACAACAAAGCAGCGGCGGACAGCGCGGTAACGCGAAAAGCTATATCCGCGATTTATATAAGTGGCTGGCCCGACACCGGACCTACCCACCCGCCGCCAAGAAAAGTAAGCAGCAGGGCACTGTCATGCTTGCATTTACCGTGAACCGCAATGGGGATGTATTAAGGAGCAGCGTACAAAAAAGCTCCGGCTACCCACTGCTTGATGAGGCTGCCTTACGAATGCTGGAAAAAGCAACGCCTGTACCGGCTGTTCCCGAGGATTTTTATCCCTCCCGAACTGAATTACCGCTGGTCATGCCGATCGAATTCAGCCTGATTACTAACTCTTCTTTTGGGGAATAACATGAACACAAAACGCAACGGCAATGCGCCTTTAAGCTTGCGCAAACATCGTCTGGCACCGGGTGCCACTGCTCTGACTCTGGGTCTGCCTTCACTGCTGCTGGGGGCTGCACCTCTGCACGCGGAAGAGGCCATCGTTCTGGACACGATGCAGGTGGAAGAGCGTACGCTCGATACCAACCCATATGCGGAACCGGGCGCTCCTTATAAGGCGAAAACGTCAGGCGATAGCCGTCATGTCAAAGATCTTGCTGAGACGCCACAAACCATCACCGTGCTGACTCAGACCCAGATTAAAGAATCTGGTCGTTCAGACCTGAAAGAAATTCTGGACGCTCAGCCAGGTATTTCTTTGGGTACTGGTGAGAACGGTAACGCCTTTGGTGACCGTTACGTGATTCGTGGTCATGAAGCGCGCTCTGATGTGTTTGTCGACGGTCTGCGTGATCCGGGCATGACTACCCGTGAAAGCTTTGCCGTTGAACAGATTGAAATCACCAAAGGTCCAAGCTCAACCTTTGCCGGTCGTGGCTCTACCGGTGGTGCAATCAACTCGGTGACCAAGCAAGCCAGCACCGAATACGACTTCAATAAAATCGAAGCCGGCGTCGGTACAGATGACTACCGTCGCGTCTCCCTCGACTCCAACGTTGGTATCAGCGATACCCTTGCTGTGCGTGCCAACCTGCTGCACGGTTACGAGGGCGTTCCTGACCGCGAAAATAACGACCGCGAGCGTAACGGTGTGGCTCTGTCGACCACGTGGGATGCCAGCGAAGATTTCTCTTTGACCGCCGATTACTACCACCTGGATGCGTTTGACCGCACCGACCTGGGTAGCTTCATCAACCGCGATACTGGCAAGGTGTACAAAGACATTCCTTCTTACGTACAGGATCAGGACTTCATTAAATCCAGCGTTGACAGTGCCACGCTGCGCGCTAAGTTCCAGGTCAGCGATCACCTTCGCCTCGAGAACGCTCTACGCTACGGCACGACCTCTAACGGGTATGTTGTGACAGGTGCTCGTGGTACCACCACCGATGCGTCTGATCCAAACGGTGAATACGATACGATTTCTCTGAGTACGCACCGTGGCTGGCAGGATGTCGATTATCTGGTCAACCAACTTAACCTCTACTTCGATACCGAACTGGCCGGCATGGCGCATCAGTTTGTTGTGGGTGCAGAATACTCTCAGAACAACGTATTGAACGGTGACTACGATGTGACCAACACCGGAACCACGAACTGTCGTACCGCAGGTCGTGGTGGTGTATCCGACAACTACTGTATCGTCGACGCTGACGGTAACGTGATTGACGGCGTCAACAGCCTGATGGGCCGCGAAATCAGCCGCAGTGCTAATAAGTCTGACTACAGCATCGATACTGTTTCTCTGTACCTGATGGATACCGTCGATCTGACCGACAGCTTCAGCATTTTTGCTGGTGTTCGCGCGGACATTTTCGACTACAGCAACCTGGTAACGGGTCGTGATGGTACGGACACGCTGTACGAGTACGACGATACCCTGTGGAACGGTCACGTCGGTGCGGTTTACCAGATCACGGATGCTGGCAACGTATACGCAACCTACAGCACCTCTGCCAATATCAATGGTGGTGAATCTGATGTTGGTGGTAACTGTGGTTACGGCGGTCTGTGCTCAAGCTCAGAAAACGTTGATCAGGCCAAACCAGAAAACGTTGAGAACATCGAACTGGGTACCAAGTGGAACCTGATGGATGAAAAACTGCTGGCGACGGCGGCTCTGTTCCGCATCACCAAAGACAACGTAATGGAAGGCACCGACTACGATACTGACGGTACTTACAACACCGGTAAGAACCGCGTACACGGTGTTGAATTCTCCCTGGTTGGTAACCTGACGGATCGTTTGAGCACTCAGTTTGGCTACGCGCTGATGAAATCAGAAATTCTGGAAACGGCAGCGACCAACCGCGATGGTTCGGCGGTAGAAGCCGGTGGTCGTCTGGCCAACTTTGCAGATCGCTCTGGCTTCCTGCAACTGCGCTACCAGCTGACCGACAAGTTTGCTGTGGGTTCAACCGCGAACCACTCAAGCGAAGTTTACGTCGGCCAGCCTGACAGCACCGCCAGCGAAGACGTCCGTGTACCTGCGTACACTGTGTTTGATGCGTTTGCGACCTACGCGGTTAACGACCAGCTGAATGCGCGCGTGAATGTCAGCAACCTGACTGACAAAGACTACTACCTGACGGCTTACCGCAGCGGTAGCTTCGCCTACATTGGCGATGCTCGCAGCGTACAACTGTCTGTCGCGTACGAGTTCTGATCGCGATTCCCGGGGCGCTGCCCCGGGTTTTCTGTGTACGAACCACTTGTTCTGGTTCGTACACCTCAGTCACAATGCATCATATTAACGTGTACTGCACGACACATACCCGGTAATTCAGGCCCACTGAATGACACATATTTTACAACCTGCACTCGCGGCCATTCCGCCAGATCTGGTTTGCCTGACCGACTATGAGAAGGCAGCTCGTGACTTTATTCGCCACGACATTCTTGAATACATCAATGGCGGCGTCGCTGATGACAGCACCCGGGTAAGCAACACACGCGCCTTTGATGACCTGACGCTTTACAATCGTGTCCTCGCTGACTTCTCGCAGCCCAGCACACGTACGCAATTATTCAATACGCCGCTAGCGCATCCTATTATTCTTGCCCCTGTTGCCCATCAACAATTAGTGCATCCGGATGGCGAATGCGCGACCGCCGCCGCCGCGGCAGCGATGAACACACCCATGATCGTCAGCTCACTGAGCAACCAGCCGCTTCAAGACATCGCCGTTCAGGGCGCCCATTGGTGGTTTCAGCTGTACTGGCAGCCGTCACCGGAAGCCAATCAAGCATTACTGAAACGTGCCATTGACGCTGGGTGCGAAGCCATTGTCGTTACCCTCGACGCTCCGGTCAGCGGGCTGCGGAATCGTGCGCAACGCGCTGGTTTTCAGTTGCCGGATCATGTTCAGGAAATCAACCTGAACGGCTTGCGTGCCGCTCCGGTACGTACGCTTAATCCGGGCGACAGCCGCGTGCTGCACGGTTTTATGCAAGACGCACCCTCTCGCGACCATCTTGCCCAATTGCGCCAGTGGACGGACCTCCCTCTACTAGCCAAGGGACTGTCGCACCCAGAAGATGCCCGCGCTCTGCAAACCCTTGGCTTTGATGGGCTGATTGTATCCACGCACGGTGGGCGCACCCTGGATGGACTCCCAGCCGCCATCCACAACCTGCCTCGAATACGGGCCGCCTGCCCTGATCTGCCGATATTGATGGACAGTGGCATTCGTCGCGGGACTGATGTACTGAAGGCGCTGGCGCTCGGGGCCGATGCCGTATGCATCGGTCGCCCACAAATGTGGGGGCTGGCGGTTGCAGGCGCCCTCGGCGTCGCCCACTGCCTGAAAATTCTGCAGGAAGAATTGGAAGTTGCCATGGCACTGACTGGCTGCGCGACCCTCGAGCACATTACAGACGCGGTGCTGGCACCGGTCACGATTCGTTAAACTCACGAGTACCCAGCACTATGTTATTACCCATCGAGCAATTACTCAGCCGCAGCGCTGTCGACGAGCTACGTCAGCATTTAAATCAGGGAACCTGGCTGGATGGAAAGCACACGGCAGGCGGCCTCGCACGTGAAGTGAAAAGTAATCTGCAACTCGACCACCAATCTGAGTTGTCGACACAGCTCGCCACCGCAGTAATGTCGGCGATTTCGCAACACCCTCTCTTTGTCTCCGCAGCGCTGCCTGAAAAGTGGTTTCTGCCACGGTTTAATTGTTATCAGGGCGGCGGCAGCTATGGCTTACACATTGACAGCAGCATCATGAAACGCGATGACGGCAACACCATACGAACCGATGTGTCCGGCACGTTATTTTTGTCCGATGCAGATGAGTACGAAGGCGGAGAGCTGGCCATTGAGACGCCATTCGGTGCTCAAGAAGTGAAGCTGAATGCGGGAGATTTAATTCTGTACCCGTCCACCAGCCTGCATGAGGTGCGCCCCGTGACCCAAGGGCAGCGACTGGCCGCTTTTTTCTGGGTACAAAGCTTAGTGCCAGACAGCACCCAGCGGGAACAATTGTTTGAACTGGATCAGTGTATTCAGGTACTTACAGAAGAGAGAGGCGCCAGTGATAATGAAGTCAGACGACTGAGCGGCTTGTATCACAACCTGATGCGTCAGTGGGCAAAGCCCTAGTCGCTACTGGCGGTTTCGATCCAAACTAATCCTTGTTAATCCAAGCATGGCTTCAGCCGTTCATATTAAGCATGATTTCGGCCGTTCATATTAAGTATTACTTAGACCGCTCATGCTCAGAAAAATAATGGTTAAAAGTATTTTCTCAGTTTGATTTTTTAAACTGACTGGGTGCAACGCCATACCATTTTTTAAAGGCGCGAGAAAACGCGCTAACATCGGAAAAACCCAGTAAAAAAGCTAATTGTGTGACGGTCGTCCCGGGAACGGATAAATGACGTTCAACTAGTGTTCGACGGGTTTTTTCGAGTAATTTTTTCCAGGTTAATTCTTCCTCCTGAAGTCTGCGCTGTAAACTGCGTGCACTTAAATGAAAACGCTCTGCAGCGTCATTTAATGATGGCTCCCCCTCAGGCAGTTGCGCTTCTAACCATAGGGATAATTGAATCACCAGAGATCCCTTTTCCTGCTCTGCCAGACGTTCATTCAGGGTAGCTTCCAGCATGGCGACCATTTGCCGGTCACTGGAGTGCAACTCCGCTTCGGCCTGTGCTCGCTCAAACACCAGGCCGTAATGCTCGGCGATGTCGGGTTCAACACGAAAGTAACGTGCCATGCGGGCGCGATACTCAGGGGCATCACAGGCCACTCGACAGGCGCGTGGGTTCAATGATGGATCGATACGAATGCGCAGTAGCCGCATCAAGCTGGCCATGACGTACTGCATGCCCTGAGGGTGTGGCCGGTGCCCAGCTCGGGCATGAAACTCCACAGCCACCGTGTCGTCGGCAATAACCACCTCGGCCTGCACCGCGTCACTGATCAGACGCTGATAACGCGCCATGCGCTGCAACACGCCGAGCATGCTCCCTCCTGCCGACAACGCCAGCCCCAGCCCACCAAAGGCGGAGTACTCACTGGCTCGTGCCATATTAATACCGAGCGAGGCGTCCCCCAGACGCGCTTCGGCGGCCGTCAGTAAGGCAGACGTCGCATCGACACCGATCCACACCTCAGGGTTAAAGGTATCGGCGACGGCCACTCCGTGCTCGGCAAATAAAGCATCGGGATCATCCCCGTGCTGGCGCAACAGATTGGCCAACGGGCGTAAAAACATGGCCACGGCCTTGGGCTGGGATTCGTTCTGCGAGGAATCAGTCATGTCGTTTATGGTCAATCGGTTGGCGGGTGAGGTAAAGCATCTTGGCCGTGGCTTCCGTAAAGTGATGGTATCCGGTGGTGTGACGTTCGCACTGCCGTGTACTGGAGTATGAGTATGAACGATCCAATCAATAAAAACAGCGAGCAGTACCAGGCACTGCGCGCAAAAGACCGTGAAATTCAGAAAGACCTGATGGCCGTCAGCGACCGTGTACGCGCACGCTTCCCGGCCTTAATCGAGCATCAGGATGCCATGGGCATGGGCATTTTCCTGCTCAGCATTGGCGGTATGGTGCTGAATGCCGTTCTGTGGGCCAATGACATCATGCCTGCCTGGCTGGTGATTGTGCTGAGCGCCTTCTGGACCTCGTTGCTGCATGAGCTGGAGCATGACCTGATTCATTACATGTATTTCCGCAAGCAGCCGCTGTGGCATCACATCATGATGGCGGGCGTGTATCTGGCCCGACCGCTGACGCAGAATCCTTGGGTACGCCGTTATCTGCACCTGCATCACCACAAAGTATCTGGCACTGAGACCGACCTTGAAGAGCGCGGTATCACCAATGGTGAGAAATGGGACTGGAAGCGTTTTCTGATGGTCGGCGACAATATGCTCGCCTTTTACCTGCGCGCCGGTAAGTACTTTGTTGTTCCTAAGAAGCTACTGAAGCAAGGCAAAATCGACCGCAAAGACGTTCGCAACCTGCGTATCATTGGTGCGGTCAGCTTTAACCCGATTGGTTACATCGCCTACACCCTGTGGCACGGCTTTG
>JAYYHP010000055.1:0-3377 GCA_036148335.1 Pseudomonadota bacterium | reverse complement strand
CGCTTATTGGAGATCGCAGAAAAGTACCGCGGCGACGGCTCAGTCCAAGAGAAAGAATCCGAAGAATGGCGCTCACTGCCAGTGGCTGAGCGTCTGACCCATGCTCTCGTAAAAGGCATCAACGCTTTCGTTGAAGAGGATACCGAAGAAGCGCGCCAGATGTTCGATCGCCCGATTGAGGTGATTGAAGGCCCGCTGATGGACGGCATGAACGTGGTCGGTGACCTGTTTGGTTCCGGTAAAATGTTCCTGCCTCAGGTGGTAAAAAGCGCCCGCGTGATGAAGCAGGCCGTGGCCTACCTGTTGCCATTTATTGAAGCTGAGAAAGACGGTAAGTCAGAGTCGCAAGGTAAGATCCTGATGGCCACCGTAAAAGGCGACGTACACGACATCGGCAAGAACATCGTCGGCGTTGTGCTGCAGTGCAACAACTTCGAAGTGGTCGACCTGGGCGTGATGGTCCCTGCCGACAAGATCCTAAAAGTCGCCAAAGAAGAAAACTGCGACATCATCGGCCTCTCTGGTCTGATTACTCCGTCACTGGATGAGATGGTTCACGTTGCCCGCGAAATGCAGCGCCTCGATTACCAGATTCCACTGATGATTGGTGGCGCCACGACCTCCAAAGCGCACACCGCCGTTAAGATCGAGCCGCAATTCCAGAACGACATTGCCGTGTACGTGCCGGATGCATCCCGCGCCGTGGGTGTCGCCCAGAAGCTCGTTTCGCCTGAAGCCAAGAAAGTGTTTATTGAAGAGCGCCGCGAAGAATACATCGCTGTGCGTGAGCGTAACGCCAACCGCAAGGCCAAGGCGCTACTACCGTTCGAAAAAGCCTGCGAGAACGCATTCACTGCAGACTGGGCGAATTATCAGGCGCCTAAACCAAACAAGCTGGGCCTGAGCGTCTACGAGAACTTCGACCTTGCCGAGCTGGTGGATTACATCGACTGGACGCCGTTCTTTATGTCGTGGGAACTGGCCGGTAAATTCCCGCGCATTCTGACCGACGAGGTCGTCGGCGAAGCCGCCACCAACCTCTATAAAGACGCGCAAGCCATGCTGAAGCGCATCGTCGATGAAAAGTTGTTTAACGCACGTGGCGTCGTAGGCCTATGGCCAGCCAACAAGCGCGGCAACGATGACATTGTGGTGTTTGATCCCAACACCGACGGCGAAGAGCTGGCGGTACTACATCAACTGCGCCAGCAGACGGACAAGCCAACGGCGCAGCCAAACTACTCACTGGCTGACTTTGTGGCTCCAGAAGGATCGACCGATGACTACATGGGTGGCTTTATCGTCACCGCAGGCATCGAAGCGGAAAAACTCGCCAGCGACTACGACGCCAGTCACGATGACTACAACAGCATCATGATGAAAGCCCTGGCCGACCGTCTGGCTGAGGCTTTTGCTGAGCGCATGCACGAAATCGTCCGTAAAGATCTCTGGGGTTACGCACCAGACGAGAATCTGGACAACGAAGCGCTGATCAAAGAGAAGTATCAGGGCATCCGTCCGGCACCGGGCTACCCGGCCTGTCCGGACCACACCGAGAAAGCCACCCTGTTCCGCTTACTGGACGGTGAAGCAAACACCGGTGTCTCCCTGACCGAGAACTTCGCCATGACGCCTGCGGCCTCCGTCAGCGGCTGGTACTTCTCTCACCCTGAGTCGAAGTACTTCGGCCTCGGTAAGATCGACAAAGATCAGGTGACGGACATAGCTGCCCGCAAGGATATGGATCTGGAGCAAATGGAGCGTTGGCTGTCGCCTAACCTGAGCTACGACCGCTAAAATGGAAGCAAGTCGCCGACTGCTGGCCCGACTCAGTCGAGTTGAGCGTCAGCGGCTGAACCGCATACTGGTGATTGGTATTCCAATCATCGGTAGCATGTTGTCGCAAAGCATCACCAACCTGATTGATGCCGCTATGGTGGGCCAACTCAGTGACGTCGCCCTGGCCGGTGTCGGCATTGGCAGCTACGCCAACTTCCTGTGCGTCTCCGTAATGATGGGCCTGTCGGCCGCCGTACAGGCCATTGTCGCCCGGCATTATGGTGCCAAGCGCCACCACAGAACCACAGAGCCCTTATTCGCCGGGCTGTTCCTGACTCTGCTGATCGGTATTCCCTCGACCCTACTGTTTATCGCATTTGCCGAGCAGTACATCGGGCTATATACCGATGATGCGGCAGTGGTCGCCGTGGCCTCGCAGTACTTTTCATGGCGTACCGCCGCCCTCACGTTTGTCGGCATGACCTTTGTGTTCAGAGGATTCTGGAGCGGCATTGGCGAAAGTGGTGTCTACCTGCGCATTGCCCTCATCATGCATGTGTCTAATGTCATCATCAGTTACTTTCTGATTTTTGGTTTCACTGCGTTTGGCACGACGTACTGGGACGGCTTTGGTGCCGTGGGTTCTGGCATGGGGTCAGCCGCGTCTTTGCTATTGGCCGCCACCCTGTTCTATTGGCGCACGTTTGCATTGGATACCCGTTTCCGCCAGTTGTATCACTTGAGTCGCAAGACCATCCGCCAACTGGTTCGTCTGGCGATTCCGAATTCCGTTAGCCAGACACTGTTTGCGCTCGGTCTGAGCGTGCTGTTCTGGATCATTGGCTTGATCGGCACTCAGGAACAGGCCATCGGCCACATTCTGACTCAGCTTTCTCTGCTGCTGATTATGCCGGCGGTCGGCCTGGGCATTGCCGGCGCCAGTCTGGTCGGGCACGCACTCGGTGCCGAAGAAAAAGACAACGCACAGCGCTGGGGCTGGGATGTGGTGCGTGTTTCCATCGTCATTATGGCCTTCCTTGGCTTGCCAATGTGGGTGTGCCCGGAACTCGTCCTCACCCTGTTCACCAACGACTCCGAACTTATTGCCATCGGCCTCTGGCCATTACGCATTTTAGGGTTCGCCATTGCCTTTGAAGTCGGCGCCATCATTCTCACCCAAACCTTATTGGGCGCAGGTGCCAGTCGTCAGGTGATGAAGATCAATCTCATCATGCAGTGGATTGTGTTTTTGCCGCTCGCCTGGCTCATTGGCCCCACGTTAGGTCTTGGCCTGACTGGCGTCTGGGTGCTTCAGGCGGTACAGCGGGTATCACTCACGGTGATCTATGCGCTGATCTGGCGCCGCCAGCACTGGGCTCACATTCACCTGTGAGACGCTCTGCTGAGTACGCGACACAACCAATATAGAAAGACATCGAAAACAGCGACACTGACGCTTGCTCAGAATCCCCGACGGCGTTAGCGTATGGCTATTACGACAACACCATGAGACACCGGCCGTGCCTATTCAACGCCCTTCCGTATCGGTCTACCAATCCCTCTCCAACGTCATTGCCCACCGCGGAGCCAGCGGCAGC
>JAYYHP010000054.1:0-5529 GCA_036148335.1 Pseudomonadota bacterium | reverse complement strand
TGTTCTGCCAGTGCCTTGGCGGAATCCGGGCCGATATCGAAGATCATGTCGTCAGCTTCAACGTCGTCAGCAGACTTCAGAGTCGCCACGGCAGTTTCGGAGAACTCTTTACCGCACACAACGTCGGTTGGTACTGGGATGGAGACTTTTTCCATCAGCTTTTTCGCCGCTGGAATCAGGTCTTCTTCGTACAGTGATTTACCCACTGGCTTGCCCGCTGCGGCGAGGAAGGTGTTGGCTATACCGCCACCGACGATGATCTGGTCACAGATATCAGACAGGCTTTCGAGCACTTCCAGCTTGGTCGACACTTTCGAACCACCCACAATGGCGACCAGCGGACGTGCTGGTTTATCCAGTGCTTTGCCGAGTGCATCGAGTTCTGCTGCCAGCAGAGGACCTGCACAGGCAACCGGTGCGAACTTAGCGACACCGTGAGTTGATGCCTGAGCGCGGTGTGCAGTACCAAAAGCGTCCATCACGAAGATATCGCACAGTTCAGCGTAGGCTTTAGCCAGTTCGTCTTCGTCTTTCTTTTCGCCCTTGTTAAAGCGAACGTTGTCGAGCAGAGCCAGTTCACCGTCGGCCAGTTCGATGCCAGCACGGAAGTCTTTAACAACGTTTACGTCGCGACCCAACAGGCCAGCGAGGTGGTCAGCCACTGGCTGCATTGAGAATTCTTCAGCGTATTCGCCTTCGGTCGGACGACCCAGGTGAGACATCACAATGACTTTGGCACCGGCTTCAAGCGCGTGCTGAATGGTTGGCAGTGACGCGCGGATACGCACATCAGAAGTCACCTTGCCGTCTTTTACCGGCACGTTCAGGTCTTCGCGGATCAGAACCCGTTTTCCTTTCAGGTCCAGGTCGGTCATTTTCAAAACAGTCATAGTCATGTCCCAGATAATGGAGTCGTTTGTTTGTCAGGCGTTGCGGAAAAGCCTTCTTGACCTGGCGGAGCCTGTTCCAGAAACCAGCCAGATCGATCAAAATTCGCGCGGGAGTATACCAGCATGAACAGTGCGTTTCATCGGCCCACACATGACAATCACCGACCGTAGCTGACGCGCACCTTGTTTACCGGGGTCAGTGCCGATAGCCTGCTACCCCTTTTGTGTAATTACGATTCAAAGGCTCTCTGATGCTGCGCTGGCTCTGGCAATTTATCCGCCCTTACAAACTTCGTTTGATCATCGCCATCATTGCCTTAGTGAGTACGGCCGGGCTGACGCTGAGCCTAGGACAGGGCGTGCGCCTGATGGTGGACGAAGGCTTTGCCGCAAGTTCCGTAGAGGGCTTGAAAGACGCCATCGTTTTCTTCTCGATTTTAGTAGTCGCCGTCTCTGTCGGAGCCTACTTTCGTTTTTATATGGTGTCCTGGCTGGGCGAGCGGGTGGTCGCGGACATCCGTAAAACGCTCTACCAACACCTGGTCACATTGCCGCCGTCGTTTTTTGAGGACAACCTGTCCGGCGAAATCCAGAGCCGCATCACCACCGACACCACCCTGCTACAAACCGTGATTGGTTCATCGTTTTCCTTTGCTCTGCGCAATGCCCTCACCTTTGTCGGCGGCATAACCCTGATGTTTATCACCAACCTCAAGCTCAGCCTGATCGTGCTAGTAGCCGTGCCTCTGGTGGTGTTT
The DNA here is from genome assembly GCA_036148335.1 of Pseudomonadota bacterium. GTDB lineage: Bacteria > Pseudomonadota > Gammaproteobacteria > Pseudomonadales > Oceanobacteraceae > Thalassolituus. The sequence goes on along the minus strand of JAYYHP010000054.1, from coordinate 3,881 downwards.
CCTATGGTGTTTTTCGGGCGCAAAGTGAAAAAACTCTCGCGAGAAAGCCAGGACAAAGTCGCCAGCGTCGGCGCCTGGGCCGGAGAGAGTCTGCAACACATCAAAGTCGTGCAGGCCTTTACTCGTGAAGACAGCGTAAACAAACAGTTTGGCGACGCGGCGGAATCCGCGTTTGATGTCGCCCTACTGCGCATTCGCCAACGCGCGTTTATGATCGCGCTGGTGATGATTCTGGTGATGGGGTCCGTTGCGGGCATGCTGTACGTCGGCGGTCACGATGTGATTACCGGCAGCCTGAGTGGCGGCGATCTGGCCGCCTTTGTGTTTTACGCCATCATGGTCGGCGGCTCGCTGGCCGCAGTGACTGAAGTCTACGGTGAAGTGCAGCGGGCGGCGGGTGCGGCGGAGCGTATTCGCGAACTGATGGCGGCGGAGTCTGATATACAATCGCCCGCCGACAATATGACGCCTGCCGTAACGCACAGCGAGACTCAGATTGCGTTTCAAGAGGTCAGTTACCACTACCCTTCGCGGCCAGACAAAGCAGCTTTAACCGAGCTCAATCTTGAGGTACGGGCTGGCGAGCGTATTGCCTTGGTCGGGCCATCCGGGGCAGGCAAATCCACCCTGTTCGATATGCTGCTGCGCTTTCGTGATCCGCAACATGGGCAAATTCAGGTGGAAGGCACACCATTGCCTGAGTGGCAGTTACAGAGCCTGCGCAGTCAGTTTGCTCTGGTGCCTCAACAGCCAGTGCTGTTCAGCACAAACGTGCTGGAAAACCTGCGCTACGGCCGACCTGACGCCACCGACGAAGACATTCTCGCGGCGGCTCAGGCTGCACATGCCGATGAATTTATTCAGCAGCTGCCGGAACAATACGAATCCTATCTGGGAGAAGGTGGCGTGAAACTGTCGGGTGGTCAGAAGCAACGCTTAGCCATCGCCCGAGCGATTCTGCACGATCCGAAAATACTCCTGCTTGATGAAGCCACCAGCGCCTTAGACGCCCAGAGCGAATACCTTGTGCAACAGGCGTTAGATAAACTGATGCAGAACCGTACCAGCTTTGTGATCGCGCATCGTCTGTCGACCATTAAGCACGTCGACCGCATCGTCGTGATGGACGAGGGTCGTATCGTCGCCGTGGGCACACACGATGAGCTGCTTGAACGCTCTCTGTTGTATAAACGACTGGCCGAGTTGCAGTTCAGTGATCGGAGTTAATCCCTTCTGCGAACGTAACCCGCCTGCATATTGATGTCGGCAAGGCCGCTGGTTTCGTCGAAACCACGGACTACCCCGTAAACAAAGAACATCACCTCGTCGCCATCGATGGTCCCCACCGTGGGTTCACCAATGGCGATGATATTCCCGATTTCCTGATCAGAGCTCGCTGCCAGTACCTTAACGGGTGTCGCCCAGAGCGCCGTATTGCCGAAGTCCGCTTGCGTGTGCGTACCGCTGTATTGCGACATCCAGACCGCGGGTAACTCAGTATCATTCGAACGGGTAAAATACAGTTCTGTGCCGGTAAAAAATGGCTGAATTTCCTGCGAAGGGTCAGCCAGATTAACCGGTGCAGGTAGTACCACTTTCTGCCAGCTGGAAGAGGGGTAGCTGTCCGTCAGATTCACATGCACCGAGAGCTCGCCGTGATCGCTGCCCGGGCCCTTTTCATCGTATTCGTCATCCGTCCAGATACTGCTGACCGTCGATGATTCACGGTATAAATGCGGATTACCCTGCGTTCCTGCTATGCCCTCGATGCCTACATCAGAAAAGCCTACTTTGGTCAGACCAAAGCTACTGTCGCGCTGGGGTGGCGTACCGGGCGTGCCGGAATAATTAAAATTACCGAGATTGACAGGGACTCCCAGAGCGCTCTGGAGCGTATAGATATCGAGCAGGCTTTCGGCATCGGCCGTTCCGTTGTCATCAAAATCTACTGATTCGGTATCGTCAGGGGCGTTAAACGACAAGGCTAACAGGTAATTATCAGAACTGCCGTAATCAGGTAATACACTCAATCCAAACGGGCTGCTGATGCCATCGCCTTCATCATCAAAAGCGATCATAAACGGCTCCCGGTAGCTGCCGTCGAGCTGGCGTTTAAAACCGTAAAATACATTCGACACGCTGAACAGGTTCAGTGTGTCATCGCCCATTCCCCAGGAGGCGGAATTATGTCGCCAGGTGCCGTCATCATTAATCCGCGTGGTGCAAAAGTCCGGGCGTTCTGGAGCACTGACCGGACCAATGGTGTTATCTATCCAGGGGTGTGTGCAACGTTCGGGAGAAAGTCGATCTCCGCCGCAGCCGCCGTCTTCACGAGAAAAATTAAAGAGAATTAATCCACTGAAATACGCGGGCGAATATTGCACAAACAGATATTCGCCATCGGGCGAAATGGCAATGCCATCTTCATAGCCATCAGTATTTACTAGGCCTTCTACCATCATGGGCTGGCCCCAGTCTTGGTGAACGTCGGCCAGTACCAGTGGATGAAGGGTTTCTGAAAATCCAAATACAGTGGCCTCGCTGACAGTAATTTCAAACTCACCGGTGCGGGAAGGCGTTAGTAGTGTTTGGTAGATACCGTCCTCAATTTCAGCAAAATCAGACGCCGTCATGTCTGCTGGCAGAGTAAGCTCCAGTGAGTTTTCCAGACCGGTAGCTGGCTGTGAACCGCGAAATAACTCAACCGTGACTGATATCTTGTCGAGGCCTTCGATACTGTCCTGACGATTGAGCTGAACAGACATAAAGAGATCATCAATAACAATAACTCCGTCATCTGACGATGAAGGCGCACTGTCACACCCAGTCAACAGAAGCACGGCACCGGACAGGCACCAAACAGCTGCGTTACCGACGATTCCCTGACCTGTCATGTCATCCCTCTTATGCTCTTTTACTGATCGCAGTTAAGCATCTCGCTGGCCGTATCCAGCATTCGGTTAGCAAAGCCCCACTCGTTATCAAACCAGACCAACAGTTTGAGCAGACGCCCACCGCTGACCCGGGTCTGAGTCGCATCAACAATCGCCGAGCGCGGGTCATGGTTAAAATCGATTGAAGCATGGGCTTCCCGGGTAAGCCCCAGAATGCCGTCGAAGCGCTCATTCGACGCTCCGGCTAATAGGGCGTTAACCGCGTCCGCATCCGTGACGTCGGTCAGTTGTAGGCTGATATCCAGTGCCGAGACATTAATCGTCGGCACACGCACGTGCAGGCTCTCTATTTTGCCAGCCAGTTGTGGCATCAGGCGCTCAATCCCTGCCGGTAGACCGGTATCCACCGGGATAATGCTCTGCACCGCCGAACGGGTGCGGCGCATGTCCGAATGGTAGGCATCAATCACGGGCTGGTCGTTCATGGCCGAGTGAATCGTCGTCGTCACACCCGCTTCAATGCCGTAGGCCTGATCGATTAACGTCAGCACCGGAATCAGCGCATTGGTCGAACATGAGCCGTTAGACACAATACGCTGCTCGGACGAGAGCGAATCGTGGTTATGGCCGTAAATCACAGTATTGTCGACGGCGCTGTCGGCTGGGTTTGAAATAAGCACTTTCTTCGCACCGCGACTGAGGTGCAGTTCGGCGTCTTCGCGCGAACGGATCTGGCCACTGCACTCCAGCACCAGATCGACATCCAGCGCGGCCCAATCGAGTTCTGCCGGATCACCGATATGACATACCCGGATACGATCGCCATTGACCATCAGGTGCTGCTCATCCGCGATACTGAGGGTGCCGTTAAAACGACCGTGGGTACTGTCGTAGCGCAGCATGTAGCTCAGTGAATCGATGTCAGCGAGCTCATTGATCACGACCACTTCCATGTCCTGGCGATAGCCATTTTCATACAATGCACGC
>JAYYHP010000053.1:0-4485 GCA_036148335.1 Pseudomonadota bacterium | reverse complement strand
TGGCGGACGATGTGAATGCGTCGCTGATTGCTCGTGGTACGCCAGGCTTCTCCGGTGCGGATCTCGCTAACCTAGTGAATGAAGCGGCGCTGTTTGCTGCTCGTGCTAACCGCAGCGAAGTCACCATGGAAGAATTTGAGAAAGCAAAAGACAAGATCCTGATGGGCGCAGAGCGCAAAACCATGGTCATGTCTGAGAAAGAAAAAGAGAACACAGCTTATCATGAAGCCGGCCACGCGATTGTTGGTCGCTTGGTGCCGGAGCACGATCCTGTGTACAAGGTCTCGATCATTCCTCGTGGCCGTGCATTGGGTGTGACTATGTTCCTGCCGGAAGAAGATCGACACTCCATCAGCAAGCGCGGCATCGAGAGCAACATCTGTTCTCTCTACGGTGGTCGTATTGCTGAAGAGCTGACGTTGGGCAAGGAAGGCGTAACAACCGGTGCCTCCAATGACATCGAGCGCGCAACTAAGTACGCTCGCAATTACGTGACTAAGTGGGGTCTCTCCGACCGTTTGGGTGCACAGCTTTACTCCGAAGATGAGCAGAATGGGTACCTCGGCAGTTCCGGTGGTGGTCAGATGGCGCACTTGTCTGATGACACGGCAAAGACCATCGACTCGGAAGTGAAAGACCTGCTTGATCGCTGCTACCAGCGAGCCACTCAGATTCTGGTCGATAATCGCGACAAGCTGGAAATGATGAAAGATGCACTGATGGAATACGAGACCATCGATTCCGATCAGATCGACGACATCATGTCGGGCACCAAGCCTCGTCCACCGAAAGGTTGGGGTGGTGGTTCCGGCGGTCCGACGGCGCCGGCCGAGGAGACGCGTGACATGGCTGGCGACGATGACGATGTGGTCGGTGAACCGGCGAACAATCCTTAACCGGTAAAGCGACAGTAATGAAACAAAACAGGGGCTGCGGCCCCTGTTTTGTTTCTGGTATTCTGCTCCGCTTTACAGATTCCGGAAATTCTTGTGATCCTGCATTGCGGTTCCCGCACCCTCGATTTACGTCGCCCTCAGATCATGGGTATTCTCAATGTGACGCCTGATTCATTTTCGGATGGCGGTCAATTCGTCGATCCGGCGAAGGCGATTCAGCATGCCGCCGCCATGATGGCGGACGGGGCTAGCGTGATTGACGTGGGCGGGGAGTCGACCCGGCCGGGCGCCAGTCCGGTGACTACAGAAGAAGAGCTGGCGCGGGTGATTCCTGCTGTTGAGGGGATCACGGCGCAACTGGATGTCACGGTATCCGTAGACACCAGTAATCCGGTCGTGATTCGGGAAGCGGCTTTGGCTGGCGCGCATTTGATTAATGACGTACGTGCTTTGCAGCGTGAGGGCGCGCTGACAGCCGCAGCGGCGACAGAATTGCCGGTCTGTCTGATGCACATGCAGGGCTCGCCGGAGTCCATGCAGAAACACCCTCGTTACGATGATGTGATTCAGGAAGTACGACGGTTTCTGAGTGAGCGTGCCGATGCCGCTCGTAACGCGGGTATCGACGCCAGTCAGATCCTGCTGGATCCTGGCTTTGGTTTTGGTAAAAACCACGTTCACAACTACACGCTATTGAACCGCCTTGATCAGATTGGGTCTCTTGGTTACCCACTTCTGACGGGCTTGTCTCGTAAGCGTATGATTGCTGAGGTATTACCCGACGGCGCAGATCGGGATCCCGCCAGTGCAACGGCGGCGGCATTGTGTGCCATGAAAGGCGCACGAATTTTGCGAGTTCATAATGTAAAAGCGACCAGTGATGCGATCAGTGTACTCACGGCGATGATGGAAGAAGGACATGAGTAGAAAATATTTTGGTACCGATGGCATTCGTGGTCGGGTAGGACAGCACCCCATTACGCCGGATTTTGTGATGCGCCTAGGTTGGGCAGCCGGCAAAGTGTTTGCGCAGCGAGGCAAGAGCCGCATTCTGATCGGCAAAGACACCCGCATCTCTGGCTACATGTTTGAGTCTGCACTGGAAGCAGGTTTGTCCGCCGCTGGTGTGGATATTGGATTGCTCGGTCCGATTCCAACCCCGGGAATCGCATACCTGACGCGTACCTTCCGAGCGCAGGCGGGCATTGTTATCAGTGCTTCGCACAACCCTTATTTCGACAATGGCATTAAGTTCTTTTCTGGCGATGGCACCAAATTGCCTGATGACGTCGAACTTGAAATTGAACGTTATCTCGACCAGCCGATGACTTGCGTTGACTCTGATCAACTCGGCAAGGCCGTTCGTATTAACGATGCGGCTGGCCGCTATATCGAATTCTGCAAAGGGACAGCGAACTCGTTGAACCTGCGCGGCCTGAAGGTCGTATTAGATTGTAGCCACGGCGCGACCTATCAGATTGCACCGGCGGTATTTTCTGAGCTTGGCGCGACCGTGATCAGCATGGGTAATCAGCCAGATGGCCTGAACATCAACGAAGGTTGTGGCTCAACCTCTCCGGAAGGCATGCGCGCCCGTGTGCTGGAAGAACAAGCGGACCTTGGTATCGCCTTCGATGGCGACGGTGACCGGGTGATGATGGTCGACCATAAAGGTGACATGGTCGACGGCGACCAGCTGCTGTTCATCATGGCGTGTCACGCGCATGAGCAAGGGCGTTTGAATGGTGGTGTGGTCGGCACGCAGATGAGCAATCTGGGTCTGGAGCTGGCGCTTAAAGATAAAGGCATTGATTTTGTTCGTGCGAAAGTGGGCGATCGCTACGTTATGCAAAAACTGGCCGAACACGGCTGGCGTTTTGGTGGTGAGTCGTCGGGGCATCTTTTATGTCTGGATGCGAACAGCACCGGAGACGGCATCGTTTCCGCTCTGCAGGTGCTGGTTGCTCTGCGTGATACGGGCATCGGTCTGCATGAATGGCAGACCCGCATGACCAAAATGCCGCAAACCATGATCAACGTCGCCCGTCGCAACGATATTGATGTGATGCAGGACGCCACCGTGCAGCAGGCCGTGGCCGATACCGAAGAAAAACTGGCAGGACGCGGTCGTGTACTCTTGCGTCCATCCGGGACCGAACCTCTGGTGCGGGTCATGATTGAAGGCGAAGACCCTGCCGTGACCCAGATGCTGGCGCAAGCGCTGGCCGAGCAGGTAGAGCGGGTCGTCGGGTAAGTCCTGGCCTTCAGTTGTGAGTGTTGAAGGTGATGCAGGCGCGGCGCGGTTCTTGTGCCTGCAGCGCTTCTCGGATAGTATCTGCGCTCTTTGAATTTCGGGAACGCTCATGCGCAAGACACTCGTAGCCGGTAACTGGAAAATGAACGCATCGACGGCGCAGACGTCGACGTTGTTGCAAGGCATTCAGGCTGCTGGTGATCTGTCCTGTGACGTGGCGGTATTCCCTCCGCACGTGTATCTGACTCAGGCACTGGCCGAAACTCAGCACAGCACGGTGGCTGTCGGTGCACAGAACTGTGCTACTGAAACCTCGGGTGCGTATACCGGTGAAGTCTCGGCAGACATGCTGAGCGACATTGGTGCCAGCATGGTACTGGTTGGCCACTCTGAGCGTCGCACCTTATACGGTGAGACCGACAGTATTGTACTGACGAAGACGCAGCGGGCATTGCGTGCTGGTCTGATCGCTGTCGTCTGTGTCGGTGAAACACTGGCGGAGCGAAACAGCGGCCGTGCAAAAGCGACAGTTGCAGCGCAGCTTCAGCCTTTGCTGAGTGCACTGTCGGACGCCGACTGGCAACGCATTGTCATTGCTTATGAACCCGTGTGGGCGATTGGTACCGGCGAGACTGCCACACCGGCTCAGGCGCAGGAAATTCATGCTGCGATTCGCGACCAGATTCGCGCTCGCAGTGCGCGTATTGCCGATGAGACTCGCGTCCTCTACGGCGGTAGTGTGAAAGCAGCCAATGCTGCGGAGTTATTTTCTCAACCAGACATCGATGGTGGTCTGGTGGGTGGAGCGTCATTGGACGTAAAAGAATTTATTGGAATTTGCAGAGCATAAAAGTCTATGGAACAAATTATTCTGATCGTACACATCGTCCTGGCACTGGGTATCATTGCTTTCGTTCTGATGCAGCAAGGTAAGGGTGCGGATGCAGGGGCCTCTTTCGGTGCAGGTGCTTCACAGACAGTTTTCGGTTCGACCGGTTCTGCCAATTTCATGAGTCGTTCTACTGCGATTCTGGCAACCGCATTTTTCGTTACCAGTCTGGGTCTGGCTATTTTTGCCAAGCGTCAGGCCAGTGGCTTAGAAAATCTTGGTGTTCCTACCGTAGAAAGTGCAGAAGTGCTTGAGCAGGACACCCCAGTTGTGGAAGAATACGCGCCGTCTTCAGATGACGCGCCAGAACTGGATGCGTCAGCAGACGCCGACACTCCGGTGGTCGAAACAGTCAACGAAGAAACTAAGTAATTAGATCTTCACTGACTTTGTGTGCGGATGTGGTGGAATTGGTAGACACGCCATCTTGAGGGGGTGGTGAGCTA
>JAYYHP010000052.1:0-8315 GCA_036148335.1 Pseudomonadota bacterium | reverse complement strand
GCAGCCACCGACACCGATCTTCAGATCTGGGTTGGTGTTCTTCAGTTGCTTCCAGCGGCCCAGCTCGTGAAACACCTTCTCTTGTGCTTTTTCACGAATCGAGCAGGTGTTGAGCAGGATCACGTCGGCGTCTTCCGGATTATCCGTGACAACCATCTGGTGACTTTCACCCAGCATGTCGGCCATGCGTGATGAATCGTACTCGTTCATCTGGCAACCGTGGGTTTTGATGTAAAGCTTTTTCACCTGGTCTGTCATGGTGCTGCGTCGGGCCTCAGTGGCGTTCAGAAAAAGGCGGGCATTATACTGTGCCTGCTTACTTCTTCGCCAGTGGTGTGCATCAGCGTTGCAGCTCTTCGACGCCTTCGGCGAGCAGACGCGACTGTTCATCCATGGGGAGATGGCGAATATCCGGGTAACGCAGGGCCACAGCAATGTTGTAGAGCCAGCGCTCAGTGCGTAACACCATGGATTCCGCCGTCTCGGGACTGGCCTTGAGGGTTTCGTTGACCATCGACAGAATCACTTGCGCATGATCCGCTGAGGTATTAGCGCGGTCTTTCATCTTGGCAATTTCGGCCGTCGCACGCGGTGTTTTGGAGATCAGGTCCTCGGCTGCGGCCAGGGTTTTCAGCGCGGTACTGAAACTGCGTGGAATCAGCTTGCGGGCATCCGCATCGTCCATATTACCGACCTTATCGCGCACTTGCTGTAACTCCACAAAGCCGATGGTACGTACCTCCAGCGCGTGCATGTCTTCCAGCAACTGCCGCTGCGTCTGGCTGACACTGGCGGGGGCGGCAGTGGTTTCCAGCGTATCGATGATGGCGTTCAGGTCCTGTTCAATGGCCTGATAATCACTGGGGTAGTAGGTCGCGGCGCGAATACTGTTGAGTACCTCGAGATGCGCCAACGCAGGCGCGAGGACTTCCCGTGCGGTGCGGGTGTGAGCAGTGGCCTTCTGGTACGTTGCCACCGCCGCCAGCGCATGGCGACGTATCTCATCGTCGCCTCGACCTTTCTGCTGTTTGCTGCGCGCTTCATTGAGTGAGTCGTCAGCGGCACTCGTCAGGGCGGGGGCAAAGCGATACGTTTCCTGAGCACGGGCATCGGCCTTCAATGATTCGGCTTGTTGAATCAGCGTCATACCGGACTGTGCGGTGCTGATGGCATCTCGGCTGGCCTGATCACGCAGGGCGTCTAAGCCTTGAGGTTGAGAGGCACAACCGGCCAGTACAGAGGACATCAGACCAAGACTAATTACTAAGGTACGCATAAAAATTTCCATCAGGTAGCTCGTATGTCAATGCGGTGTAAGCGTATCACAGGGCATTGGGTTACTGGCCGCTTTGACCTGTTTCTGTGTGATTTGTGCCCGTTTTACAAAACACGGGGCTTGTGTGCCAGCAGGTGGGTTGCTATACAGATAAGAGAGCATTGCAATACAGGGGATTCTTCGTCGTGACTGCCCGGCGCGGTTAGCGCGGGATCTGCCCAGCGAATTCGCGGGCCAACACTGAATCAGGTGAATAAGGAGCCACCCTTATGAACGCAGAGATGCAAGCGCTTTACTGGCGTATTCAGAATAACCTTAACTCTGGTCTGGATGCTGTCAGCCTCCTCATGCCCGCCGCCGACGGCGAGCCAGATACCGTAATGCCTACCGAAGTCAGCTATTGTTCGCGCCGCTCCGGTGCCGCTGCTAAGCAGTTTGATGTGCGCTGGTCTGATGAAGATTCTGATCTGTTTCTGAGCTTGCTGGACCGTGTTTCTAATCCCGAAGACGCCGAGGATGATGAGGGCATGGTGCTGGACATCAACGACGGCGTGGTTCAGGGCATCGTACAGCTGGTTGCTCTGGCGCGATTTAAAACGCCATGGCCGAGCGACGAGTTGGTCGCGGGCGACATCAATACGGTACGTGAAGAACTCGAAATAGGTGACTTAGTCGCGGTCCATACCCGGTATGGCAGCCCACTGGCCATTGTCGTCGGGCAGGACTCCATCGATGTTACCTGCATCCTGTTGGACGACATTGTGCGTGAAGGGCGATCCATTGTGCCGGACCATAGCGTGTTTGTGGTGAATCGATGCTGCGTATTGCCTCCGGCCTTTGCGGAAAGTGACAGTGGTGAGGCGGCGGTTTTTCACTAGCCTGAAAACAACCAATAAAAACGGAGCGTAGGGCACACCTGACGCTCCGTTTTGCTTTCTGAGCTGCGCATTCTGAACCAGATAGGAAAGGTTCGTAAACGTTCAAACGCCAAAGACCGGGCAATTGCCCTAACTAAAGTGGCTCATTGCCTGATAGGCGAGACAGAATCAGTGACCGAATGACGTACCCGGCGAACGACTTCGCTGCCTTATTTGGTCGGGCGGTTGGCCGTACGCTGGCGTTTGCGTTCCAGTGCCAGATGACCAATCAAGTCATAGAAGTCGATACGAACTGGCGCTTTTTCATGCTCAGTCGCATGAGCGGAGACAACTGGAGTGCGCTTAGGTGCTGTCGCGGTGTGTGTCATATTTTCTCTCCTCGTGGCGGTTGAAACGCCGTGCGTTGATTGGCTCATGACGGATTTCCGATACTGCCCCAGCAAAGTTGCAGTAACGTCTCATCCGCGACGTCATTTGTGTTCAGGCCGGGTTGGTTACGCTGACTGCGCAACAAGGTCGACAACCCGCCGTACACATAGATGCCTAACACATCGTTAGGAATGTCGCGAATCAGTCCATCTATACGACCCTGATCCAATAATGGATGTATGCGCGCCTGTAACCGTGCCTTACCCGCCAACTGCAGTTCCTCGCGGATGGTAGGAGCCACACTCAGCTGATCCAGTAGCGCCGCATCACGCGGTGTTGTGCGTAGGTAGTGATATACGTTCAGCCACATCTGACTGATCTGGTCACGAATGCTGGCGCTTTCGTCCATGTCAGCCAGACAGGCTTCGGTAAAGCGATCCATCAACGCCAGATACACGGCTTCGATGAGTACTTCTTTGGTGTCGAAGTAACGGTAAATGGTGCCAGCACCACAGCCTGCTTCCCGGGCGACTAATGAAATGGGCGTTGCCGGTAATCCGTTGATCGCAATCAGATCTGAGGTGGCTTCAATAATGAGTTCGCGCTTTTCCATACACACTAATAACCGGAATGAGCGTTCATTCTGGGGTGCCTGAGTAAAATACTCAAGCTTTCACTGCCTTGTATTGTTCTGTTCAGAGCATCAGTGAGTTTCAGCGAGGTTGTTATGTTCCGCTTTTCGCGCACTTGCGAGAAAGAGCAACGCCAGCGTGGCGGTTAACAACGAGACCAGCATCATGGGCCCGGGGGTGTGATCGTGCAGGTGGCCCCAGAGTAACCCCGCGAGTGCGCCCCCGGTAAACTGGATTACACCCATTAACGCCGTGGCTGAACCTGCCACTTCTTTAAAGTGCTGCATGACGGTGCCCATGGTGTTGGCGGTGATGAGCCCGAGCGAGCCGACGTACACCATGAGCAACGGGAGCACGACAGGAAGTACAAAATACGGCGACCAGGCCAGAGCAACCAGCGCTAACGCGGCGGCAAACTGCAGGCATACGCCAAGGGTCAGTAATCTTTGGGGTGACCAGAAGCGCAACCACACCATGTTCATGCGGTTCATGACCATGATGACGATGACGTTCGCGCCAAACAGCCAAGGGAAGCGTTGCTCGCTTTGCCCGAAGTGCTCGAGATAGAGGTAGGGGGAAGCGGTAATAAACACGAACATACCGCTGTATGCGCTGGCCAGCATCAGAATATAGCGGCGGGCAGTGACGTGTGCGAGCACCGTCTGATAGCCAGTCCAGGGCGCTCGCTTCACCCGCTGATGGGACGGATGACTCTCCGGCAGTTGCCACAGCAGAATCAGAATCAAGGCGGCACTGTACAAGCTGAGTACCAGAAAGATGGTTTGCCAGCTTGCCAGCGTCAGAATCAGGGACCCGAGCATAGGGGCCAATAGCGGTGCTGCCATCATGATCATGGCCACCATGGAGAGTACTCGGGCGATGTCGCTGCCATCAAAACGGTCACGCACAATGGCGGTGGCATTGACCACCGCGAGGCCACCGCCGACGGCTTGCAGAGCACGCAGGCTCAGCAGGGCATCGAGAGAGGACACCGAAGTTAACGCCAGGCTGGCCAGACTGAAGGTCAACAGGCCCAGAGTGATCACAGGACGACGTCCAATGCGATCCGACAAAGGGCCGCCGACAATCTGACCAGCCGCGAATCCCAGTAAAAACGTGCTGACAGACAGCTCGACATGATGAATATCAGTGTTCAGTGAACCGGCCATGCTGGCCATGGCCGGAAGGTACATATCGATGGCCAGTGGCGCCGTGGCAGCCAACATGGCAAGAAGGAGAGGTAGCGGCAATGACATAAGGGCTCACTTGAACGTACACATCAACGTGCACCTGAATGAAGAGGGTTAGTGTAGTTGTTTCGTCTGCTGATTCAGAAGGAAGTTCTTTGGATGGATTGTTTCAAAAATCGGTAGAAACGAAAAAGGCCTCACGGACAAATCCAATGAGGCCTTTTAGTCATGTCACAGAGAGCACCGGTGAATGGCAATGATCGATCAGCGGTGAGCCAGTATTACTGGTTCCATCATTTGCTCAACTATTTGATCCACCCAGTGTCTGTGGCTTATACGTTAAAGCGGAAGTGAATCACGTCGCCGTCTTTAACGATGTATTCCTTACCTTCTAAGCGCCACTTACCGGCTTCTTTGGCGCCGTTTTCACCGCCGAATTCGATGAAGTCATCGTAACCAACGACTTCCGCGCGGATGAAGCCACGTTCGAAATCGGTGTGAATAGCAGCTGCTGCACGCGGTGCTGTCGCGCCGACTTTGATGGTCCAGGCGCGTACTTCTTTTACCCCAGCGGTAAAGTAGGTCTGCAAGCCAAGCAGTTCGTAACCGGCGCGGATCACGCGATCCAGGCCCGGCTCGTCCATGCCGACCATCTCCAGGAATTCGGCTTTTTCTTCGTCTTCCAGTTCAGAAATTTCGGCTTCGATTTTGTTGCACACCACGACCACGGATGCCCCTTCAGAAGCGGCAATTTCTTTTACTGTGTCCAGGTACGGGTTGTCTTCAAAGCCTTCTTCAGAGACGTTGGCGATGTACATGGTTGGCTTAGTGGTCAGCAGGTGGAACGTGCGTGACAGACGCAGTTCATCGTCGCTCATATCGAGCATGCGCGCCGTTTTGCCTTCTTCAAAGTGCGGAATCAGTTTTTCCAGCAGGGCTTTTTGTGCAATCGCATCTTTATCGCCGCCTTTGGCGGTACGGGTGACACGCTGAAGCTGCTTCTCACAAGACTCCAGGTCTGCCAGCACCAGCTCGGTATTAATGATATCGATGTCTGCGGCAGGGTCGACGTGGTTGGCCACGTGGATAACGTTGTCGTCTTCAAAGCAGCGCACCACGTGGGCAATGGCGTCGGTTTCGCGGATGTTGGCCAGAAACTGGTTACCCAGACCTTCACCTTTTGATGCACCGGCAACGAGACCTGCAATGTCCACAAACTCCATGGCCGTTGGAATCACTTTTTCTGGGCTCACGATGGCGGCCAGTGCATCCAGACGCGGATCAGGCATATTTACCATGCCGGTGTTGGGCTCAATGGTACAGAACGGGAAGTTCTCAGCGGCAATGCCTGACTTAGTCAGTGCGTTGAAGAGAGTTGATTTGCCGACGTTGGGTAAACCAACGATGCCACATTTAAAGCCCATGTGAATGTCCTGAAGTTCGGTTTAAGTTCGTTAACGTTGGCCAGGTAGAGCGGACTCAACCCGGCGCATCGGGATTTGCGCGCTATTTTACCCTTTAAAGCTATGAAGTCGATTCATTGCCTTGGGTAGATCACCGGCAATGGCATCGGGAAGCACGCGCAAGGCTTCGTCAATCACTGCATCGATGGATTGTTGCTCGGCTTTGCTGGGGCGTCCAAGGACGTGTCCCGTCACCAGATTTTTATCGCCCGGGTGACCAATACCAATGCGCAAGCGGTGAAAGTCTTTCTGATTGCTCATGCGAGCAATGATATCGCGAAGACCGTTCTGCCCACCGTGACCACCGCCAGTTTTGAACTTGGCGACGCCAGCAGGCATATCAAGTTCGTCGTGGGCGACCAGGATTTCACTGGGTTTAATTTTATAAAAATTGGCCAGTGCGGCAACGGCTTGACCGCTTCGGTTCATAAAGGTCGTTGGCAGTAGCAGGTAACATTCCTGCCCACCGATTCGGCCTTTGCCGGAGCGTCCAAAAAACTTTTTATCAGGAGACAGCGAAATGCCTTCCTGGCGTGCCAATTGTTCAACCAGCCAGAAGCCAGCGTTATGGCGGGTGTGTTCGTATTCTGCGCCGGGATTGCCAAGTCCGACGATCAGGCGGATAGGGTCAGCCATCGTAGGTGTCTCATCAGAAAAACGAATTAACAGACAATAAAAAAGCGGGGCATGCCCCGCTTTTTTGCGACTAACGAGGAGTGATTACTCTTCGCCAGCTGCTTCTTCACCGCCTTCTTCGTCGGCTGCGTCACCTTTAGGTGCAGTCACAGTCACAACAGCAGTGTCGTGCTCTTCGCCGTGAGTCAGCGCCAGAGCTTCAACGCCTTTAGGCAGTTTCAGGTCTGACAGGTGGATAACAGTACCCACTTCAGCGTCAGCCAGATCGATTTCGATGAACTCAGGCAGGTCGCCAGCAGCACATACGATGTCCAGGCTAGTCATCTGGTGCATGATCTTACCACCGCCCAGTTTCACGCCTTTGCAGCTTTCTTCGTTGATGAAGTGCAGTGGAACGTGTGCTTTGATCTTGGTGTTCTTGCTTACGCGCAGGAAGTCAGCGTGCCAGATCAGTGCTTTTGCAGGGTGACGCTGCAGATCTTTCAGGATCACAGTTTCTTCTTTGCCATCAACGGTCAGAGTGATGATGGAGCTGTAGAAAGCTTCATTTTCCAGAACTTTGTTCAGCTCGTTCGCTTTCAGAGTGATAGAAACTGGCTTGCGGTCGTTACCACCGGCTTTACCACCGTAAACAACAGCAGGAACGCCATTCGCACGACGCAGGCGGCGGCTCGCACCTTTCCCTTCGTCAGTACGCAGTTCTGCAGCGAGAGTAAATTCTTGAGACATGGTGTCTTCCTCATTTCATATATAAAAACCGCCGGAGTTTGCGACCAACCCCGGCGGCGCTTTGAGGCAGTATCGTTAAATACTGCCGGTATTCAGTACGTTGTTCCTTAGCGGAACATCGCGCTGATGGATTCTTCGTTATTGACGCGGCGAATCGATTCGGCCAACAGACCCGCGGTGGTCAGCTGACGGATACGACCAATGGCACGTGCGGCTTCAGACAGTGGGATGGTGTCAGTCACCACCAACTCGTCGAGCTCTGCATTGGCCAGGCGCTCAATAGCGGGGCCGGATAGTACAGGATGTGTACAGTAGGCGACAACTTTTTTCGCACCGAACTCTTTCAGTGCTTTGGCTGCCTGACACAGGGTGCCTGCGGTATCGACCATGTCATCGACCAGTACACACGTACGGTCTTTCACATCACCAATGATGTGCATGACTTCGGAGACGTTGGCTTTCGGACGACGCTTATCGATGATGGCCAGATCAACGTCCAGCTGCTTAGCAATCGCACGGGCGCGAACTACGCCACCAATGTCTGGAGAAACAATGATCAGATCATCAAATGCCTGACGTTCAATGTCGTCGAGCAGAATAGGGGAGCCATACACGTTGTCTACCGGGATATCGAAGAAACCCTGAATCTGGTCGGCGTGCAGGTCAACGGTCAGAACGCGGTCAATGCCGGCGCCTGACATCATATCGGCTACGGCGCGTGCAGAAATAGGCACACGAGCACTACGAGGACGACGGTCCTGGCGAGCGTAACCGAAGTAAGGAACCACCGCAGTAATACGACTGGCAGAAGCACGACGCAGGCCATCGGCCATCAGCAGGACTTCCATCAGGTTATCGTTGGTCGGAGCACAGGTAGGTTGCAGGATGAAGACATCCTTGCCGCGCACGTTCTCGTTGATTTCGACGGTGATTTCACCATCGCTGAATTTACCAACGGTGGCTTCACCGAGGGAGAGATCAAGGCGCTCAACAACGAGCTTGGCCAGTTCCGGATTGGCACTTCCGGTAAATACCATCAGCTTAGACACAGGTAACCCTTTGATGCAGTAGTTTTCAACGATGGAGAGAAAGAATTGGCTGAGGTGGCAGGGATCGAACCTGCGAATGACGGGATCAAAACC
>JAYYHP010000051.1:0-7827 GCA_036148335.1 Pseudomonadota bacterium | reverse complement strand
GAAGGCATCGAAGGCGTCGATATGTACGACCCACAAGGGTTCGACTTCGCCAACCAGCGCCTGCAGGCTCGCCTGCGTCCAATGGAGCAGCCATACACTCTGGTAGATGCAGCGACTGGCAAAGAGCACACGGTACGCATCAACAACATTAACTTCAGCGGTTGTGAGCTGGAGCAGATCAACGTCGATATGGCACTGACCGAAGCCTCAGATGAGCTCTACCTGACGCTGCCTGAAACCGGCCACCAGTATCATGTTCGTGTATTGGGTAAAGACAAGAAGCGTATGCGTTGCCTGATTATCCAACGTGATATGAAAGGTGCAGAAGCTCTGCTGAACTACCTGGATCAGCACCTGCTGATGATTCGTGAAGACGAGCCCAGTGTTGAAGAAGTCGCTGGCCAGCTCGCCTGAGTCCTCTCTAACCTAGCTTTGTACGACAGTTTCCCCCGGCCCGCGATGATCGCGGGCTTTTTTGTGCCTGCGTAAAGCACGGTGTTCAGGAAATCGGTGCTCATAAAATCGGTATTCGGGAAATCAGGTTCGCCGGAACGGCGGTAATGAGTCCAGTAGCAACTGACCGTATCGATGTGACGTCAGGCGCTTATCGAGGATACTGACCCGTCCCTGATCCGTCTCTTTACGAATCAATCGACCGCAGGCCTGAATCAAGCGAATGGACGCCGCTGGCAGCGTCAGCTCCATAAACGGATTGCGCCCACGACTTTCCATCCATTCCGAAATGGCAGACTGAATTGGATCGTCTGGAACAGCAAACGGGATTTTCACAATGACCACGTGCGTTACGTATTCACCGGGTAAGTCGATGCCCTCGGCAAACGAGGCGAGGCCAAAGATCACATTGCCCTTCCCTTCATCAATCCGTTGCTTATGGCGACGAACAATTTCCGCTTTGGGCAGAAAGCCCTGACACAACAGGTGATCGTACCAATCGCTGATAAAGTGATCGCGTGTGGCCTCAAGCTGCGCGCGAGATGAAAACAGTACCAACGTAGCCTCTTCCGTATTCACCGCATCGGCCAACCAATCAATAACGTCACTTTGGAACGTTTCACTTTTCGGATCAGACGCCAACTGGACAACGGATAACTCCCCCAATTCAGGGTAGTTAAACGGACTGGCAACCCGTTCGTAGGTAGCCCAATCCGGCAGGCCAGCTTCCCATTGCAGCGTGTGGAAGCTATTGAGCGCCGTCAAGGTTGCCGATGTCACCACCGCACCGTAACAGCGATTCCAGAGCGTACGTCGCAACTGGGCCGCCACTGAAATAGGCGACGCCGACATGATGATGTCCCAGTCATCGCCATACGGGGTGCGTGCCAACCAGCGCGCTACCGGCAACTCCCCTTCCGCTTCTTCGGCGGCGAGCCATGACAAGGCCTCACACAACTCTTCTGCTTTGGCGAGCATGATGCCAATGGGCGCTTGCCATTGCTCGGCGGTATCACGGGCAAAATCGCCCGTTTCGTTGGGGTCGAGCGACTTTTGCAACGCGTCGTTCAGCTTATCAAGGGTCTGCACGACCGGCTGCGCCGGTGCCTTCATATTAGTTAGCAGATCGCGGAATGCCTCGGGGGCGCGACCGAACTCAAAGCGCAGCCGCTCCTGATCTCCCAGCAGGTCCATCACCAGCGGCCAGACAAGACTCATGTTCTGAGACAGCGCCTGCAGGTGCTCTGGCATTTCTCGCAACGAGTGCATCAGACTCTGAGGAATACCGGCATCGGCAACAAATTGCTCGATCAGTTTTTCCAGCTGTTTCAGCATCTGTCGCGTCGCACGTACACCCAGGCTTAAGCGGAAGTGGTTGAGCGCCTTGTCGGCCAGATGGTGGCCTTCGTCGAATACGTAAATCGTTTTCTCAGGCCCAGGGAGTACCGCACCACCGCCCAACGAGAGATCAGCCAGCACAAGGTCATGGTTCGCAACGATGATGTCGGCGTTTTCCATATCCGCCCGAGCTTTGTAAAAGGCGCAATTTTGAAAGTGCGGACAGCGTCGATTGGAACATTCACGGTGCGTTGCCGTCAGGTGACTCCACTGACGAGCGTCGATTTCATCCGGCCAGCGATCGCGATCACCGTCCCACTCACCGGAACCGTACTGCTGCAGCATGGTTTCGTACAGTTCGCGGTCGGCCTCTTCTGGAGTCTGCTCAAACAGATCGACCGTCGATAGAATTCCGGACAGTTGCTGCAACGACTTGTCTAACTTAGTCAGGCACAAATAGCGTCCGCGGCCTTTGGCGAGTGCAAAGTTAAAGGGCAAAGACAGGTGCTTTTTCAGCGCGGGTAAGTCTTTATCGAGAATCTGTTCTTGTAGTGCAACTGTCGCTGTCGATACCAGCAACTTTTTCTCACGCTCAATGGCAACGGGGAGCGCCGCAATCAAGTAGGCCAGGGTTTTACCTGTCCCGGTGCCAGCTTCGACCACAGCGATACCTGCTTCATTAGCGCGTTCGCCTTTCTCACCCTCGCGTACCGCACCGAGCGCTTTGGCGATTTCGGCAATCATGACCCGCTGGCCATAACGCGGCCGCAACGACATCGCAGCAATGGCCTCTCGGTACAGTCCCTGAATACGTTCTTTGGTTTCTTTACCCAGCATCAGCGTGCCTGCCACCCGTGACTGCGACCTACGACGACTGGCCAACCCTGAACATCCAGAGTGATTCCATCGCGGGTGATTTCTTTGAGGATAATCCCATCCCGAATCGACTCACCTTCACGCCAGAGGCGATCATTCATTACGACCGAGCGCTTGTCGGGCATCGAACTGTAGGTGTGGCCGGTAATCGTGAGCGTGGGAATAGACTTAAGCGCTTGCAGCAGCGGTGCACTTATCTCACCTTGCTGGACGTCAGCCGCTTTCGCTTTTACCTCTTTAGCCTGAGCTTCTTTCGCCTTTGCCATTTTTGGGGCTGGAGCCAGGGTAAGCTGTGCTTCGGAACGAGTAACGCCAGTGTTATCCGAAGTGCGCTTCGTCGTTTCTGACACGTTGAGCTGAGTATTTGGAGTAGCCGAATCTAACGTGCTAAACGGCATACGTTCCCACCACAAAAGCAGCACAAGGAGTATGAGCAAAGCAACCAGTACCGCCATCACCCAGCGCAATCCGTTGGAGTCTGCCGTTTTACGTGCCGGTAAGATTCTGTCCGAAACAGTGGTCGCAGAGCCCGGCGTCATTCCAACGGTGCTGGACCCCAACCCGACAGCGCGCTTTGCAGTGTTAATTCGGCGTGGGCCAGAGGAAGATTCAGCATGGATGTCGTTTGAGCGGGTAAGGTCAGCCTGATCCGCATCGCGCTGAGCCCGTTCGGCCTCAGATTTTTTCAGGGCATCAAGAATGTATGACACTATTCTGCACTCGCCTGCAGATACATCAATGTTTTCGGACCAATAATACGGTCGGCTTTTAACCCCTGAGTAATCTGAAATTCAGCGACCGCTTGTTCCAGGAGAGGATCGTAGAAGTCCGGATCCGCTGCGACGGTGACACCGCCCGGGCCAATGCTAGTCCAATCCTGATTCCAGGTAATGCCAAGCTCGGAGCGCACCCAGCGAACAACCGGCGAGGTCTGCCCCGGTTTTAACGGAGACTGGTAAGAGACTGGCGGGCGCCAATGCACCAACGCCTCACCCGCATAACCGCCCTGATACTCGGCCAGCGCCTGCCAGCGACCATCGAGAAGGCGCACCACACTGTTCTGACCAATCGCCTTAAGTTCGCTGATCGCCCAGTCTGAGCGAACGCATACTGCGCCAGCTTCATCACATGGGTCTCCCTGAATACCCAGGCTGTCGGCCAGTACCTGATTAGGGTCGGTTTCATCCACACTGCGTAGCGCTTCTTTAACGGCACCCTGCATCGCACTCAGACCGCTCGTCAGCGTAGAATCTGACGACGATGTATTCGTTGCCGAAAATAGCCAGCCCACCATCACGGCAACCATGAAAAAGCCTGCGACCATCGCTGCTTTTATCCACCATGGATTTTCGGCTACCAACTGAACACCCCGGCTAGACTGCCCCAACTGATGAGGACGTCGAGACTTAGCAGGCTTATATGGCTCGCCGAGCACTTCGGTAATCGCCTGACGAGCAATCGCCCGAGTCACGTGCGTGCTTTCTGTCGCATAGGCGCCTAATAGAGCACGATCAGCAATGCTGTTGATCAGCCTAGGCGTCCCTTCACTGGCGCGCCAGATGTCCGTAATCGCCTGCGCATCGAAGAGCGCCACCTCACTGCCCGCGCACGACAGACGATGATTGAGATACGCAGCGACCTGATCACGGGTCAATAAATTCAGGTGATATCGGGTAGTGATGCGCTGATTCAGTTGGCGCAAATCATGGCGGGCTAACACATCACGCAGCTCTGGCTGACCAACCAGTACCAGCGTCAGCAGCTTTTCGCGATGAGTCTCCAGATTGGTCAGCAGTCGAATTTGCTCCAGTAAAGCGGGCGGCATGGCCTGCGCCTCATCAATCACGCATATCACACGCTGATGACGGCTATAGAAATCGAGCAAGGCCTGATTAATAACGCTGTACAGCTCTCGCAGAGAGGCGTCTTCTGGATAGGCGATACGCAAATCATCGCACAGGCTCTGCATGAGCTCCAATGGTGATAACTGAGGGTTGAAGATGTAAGCGATATGGTCGCCTTCCGGCACCGACTCCATCAGCGCACGACACAGAGTCGTCTTGCCGGTACCTACTTCGCCGGTCAGGCAAATCAGACCGCCCTGATCGGTCAGAGCGTAACTCAGGTGCGCCAGTGCCTCCTGATGGCCCGGTGACGGGTACAGAAAGTCTGGATCAGGAGAAATAGTAAAGGGCAGCTTCGTTAGCCCGAAGTACTCAAGGTACATGCGCACACCTATGTTATTAGCGTTCGCATGATACCGGATTTGCCGTCACGCAGAAATGACTCGCAGTACGTCGTACCACACGAGAAAGCACTTAAAACGAGTAAGCAAACCCAGCGGCGATACGCGCATCACGCGCTTGATCCGGATTCCAGTGATCTACCAGATACGTCAAATGACCAAACCGATGAGTAACGGCCAGTCCCAACTGACGTCGAGTCGACACCAGCGGCGTCAAAGCCAGTCCCCGCCACTGAAACTGACGTCCAACGGTCAGGTTAACGTACTCACGATACCAGGCGAGATCGGCCTGCCAGCCCTGCGGCAAATACTGCGCCGACAAACGTAACGACGGCTGAATTTGCGTAGTAAACGGCTTGGGGTTGTCGCTCCCTCCGGCCGCGGCGCCATTACTGGCACATACGGGATCCACCACCTCGCCAACCTCCGCACAAATCTGACGATGTGCAGAGTTAAACATATCGAAGTGATTCCAGGCGTCGCGCACGCGAGCTTTAAGATGCCAGGACTCCGACACAGCCCACTCTCCGGCCAGATTCAGCGCGTAACCAAACCACTGAGTGGATGCATTTCCCTGTGGGTCCTGATATTCCGGCAACGTCCCAAAGGATGGAAAGCGATATTCATCAAAGTAGTAACTGAGCCCTGCGGACAAATTCGTACCATCGCCCTCAAAGCTACGTCCAGTGAACTCGCCAAACTGATAATGCAGCAACTTGTAGAGGGTAAAACTCGGCGTCACTGACCAGCGCTCACCGGAAAACTCATACCCAACACCAATGCCTTTGGCTTCAAACGATTCAGCGATTAAGGACAAGTCCTGCGTACCAGCGGACTCCTGCCCGAACTCCGCATCCAGATAGACATCCACCGTATCGGGAGAAAAGCGCAGTGAATAAAACCAGCGACGCTCCGCCATTAACTGCACCTTATTGTAATCAGCCACCAATTGCAGGCGCCCATCAGCGTAGGCAAACTCACCGCGCCGAGCACTTTCCTCCCAGCCGTCAATCATCTGAGCAATGGGAACAGGCTCTGAGGTTGCTTCCAACTCAAGCGTAAGTGAGATATTAGCTTGGGAATTTCCAGCACCGTCGGCGGAATAACCGGTGCTCGTGGGCATGGCCTGCACTGACGTACTTGCTGGAACTTGAGCGCCTGCCTGCCCTTTATCAACCGCAACGCTTTCAGCGGCAACCAACAGAGCAAGCACCAACGTCGATGTGCGTAAAATCACAGGCCAGGTAGCACTACCCGGCCCTCGGCGAAACGGCTCAGGAGCCACCCAGCACCATCCAGCTTCCATCAACAAATCGCGCCACAAACACGTCTGGGCGCTCTTCCCGAATGGTGGCTAACAAGGCACCACGGAAGGTTAAATAAGCTACGGCGTCGCAGTCGCCATTTGACGACAACTTGTCACGATCGTTTAGGCCACAGGCGGTTTCAGCCTCACCCTGCAGATACTCAGAACGAGAAACGATGTTCGTGAGAACAGACTGCTCTCGGCCACCAAGATTAATGCCACTGCGATAGATATTCAGCGTACCGAGCTCGACCTCGATGGTCTCCTCACCGGAAAGCTGCTCTTCTGTTACGTCGTACTCAAAGAAAAAGCCCTGAGCATCAGCACCAATCGCAACACCAAGTAATTCGGAGGCATCATCTAACTCATCGTCGGGTGCGTAGGCGTACCCCATAGAGGTCGAATAAATATCATCCACGCGACGCTGCATCGTAAATTCGAGCAATACGGGAATCAGCTTCTCTTCAACGATCATATTGCTGGTCAAGGTAAGATCGAGGCGGTCAATCCCCAGCTTAATCGCCGACTCAAATTGCCCGGTAAACGGCCCATAAAGGGTTCCGGAAGTCATCTGATTAAAGCTACCATCGGGGTTTACAATGTCCTGCCCGGTCTCAGACAAGTCGATGACATAGGTTCCGTTCGACGGCACATCGTAGG
Organism: Pseudomonadota bacterium; assembly: GCA_036148335.1. GTDB lineage: Bacteria > Pseudomonadota > Gammaproteobacteria > Pseudomonadales > Oceanobacteraceae > Thalassolituus. The sequence continues at coordinate 949 of JAYYHP010000051.1, read as the reverse complement.
TAGTAAGAATCCCGGAATCAAAGTTGCCTTCAATTAATGAATCTAACGACACGTCTCCAGCAAGCTTTAACGGCTCAGAGCACGTACCGATGACTTCACGCTCTTCAACCACCGCATTTTTACTGACCTGACATGACTGGGACTGTGTTGTATTGGTCTGGGCGTTGTAGGGGTAAATACGAATACGCGTGATGGTATCGTTGTAATCTAATTCCTGATCGAAGATATCCACCACAACACCGGTCGACAAGGTCTCGGTGCCACGATAGAGGGAGGTAACCATCTCAGGAATAGTCTCGACGGAGCCTGAAGACTCCTTGAAGAACTGATCTGCCGACGGCCACTTCTGCTCTGGGTAGAAGAAGGCCGACCCCGTGCTTCGGATCTGAGAGATAATCGCACTGCGAGTATCGGTTTCGGTGGCAACCGAACGCAGCCACAGCACCACGGTCACCGGGTTGTAGCGTAACTCTGACATGGCGTAGGGGTTTTCAACGCCGGCGAGGTTGGCCTCAAATAAGATGGAAAAGTCGTGTACGCCACTATCAGTCCCTACCTCGGACAAGGTTCCTGTGAAATCAAGCAGCGGCCAAACCACGGCGATCTGAACAGGCTCCACATCACTTCGACGCGGAATCGCCGCATATTCCTGCTCATAGTACAAACGAACAAATGGCTGTTGAACCACGGTACCGTCAGAAATAGTGTCTTCTTTCCAGGAATACGTTCTGCCATTTTGATCAAGTGAATTAAGCGTTTCATCAATCACAAAATCAAACTGCTCAAACGTTGAAGCATCATCCGCCCCCTGAGGCTGAAGCAGTAGAGTTAATGTGGAGTCGATCGTCACTGAGCGGGCCGCTTTATCAACAACAACATCACCCGAGGATGTCACACACGTATCCGGAGCGTTTTCACATTCAATCAGTAAGTCTGCGGCGTCTAATAA
>JAYYHP010000050.1:0-4284 GCA_036148335.1 Pseudomonadota bacterium | reverse complement strand
AACATTTTTACTTGCGGTTTCTGCGCGATTTCCCGCAGTTTGTGATCGTCCAGATGACCGTCTTCCGTGCGCACACCGTACTTGGCGGTACCGATCTGAAACACAATGTCGCAGCCACCTTCGAGGTGGTAAGGCGACAGCCCGCCCTCTCCGGTATTCATCCAGCATTCAGCCTGCGCCGCCCCTTGCGACAGCGCCTGAATCGCCGGGCGCGATAAGGCGCCATAGCTCATGCCTGAAATGTTCACCAACGAGCGGGTGGTATAAGGCGTGCGGCAATATTCGCCCAAAGTAATCGGGCGCAGTTCGCTCAAATCCTTGCTTAATGAGGGAAAAGCGCTGTTCACAAACATCACGGTCCCCGGGACGTCGAGGCGTCGGGTCGAACCAAAGGCGATGGTATTGCTAAGGTTTTTAGCGGCACGGTAAACCCAACTGCGCTCAGCGCGGTTGAACGGCATTTCCTCGCGATCCATGGCAAAAAAATACTGCCGGAAAAACTCACCGAGATGTTCAAACACGTAACGGAAACGACCAATCACCGGGAAGTTGCGACGCACGGTGTGACGGGTCTGCAGGCGATCACTGATGTAGGCCCAGACAAACCATAAGGTGAACCCAAGCAAGGCAAGCGTCAGTGTTGCCATCACACCCAATACGGCCCAGGCCGCGGCGTAAAAAATGGTATCGGTCATGCGGTCTCCTTATTACTCAGGACAGATTAATTCAGACCCTGACGTATAAAAAGACAGTTAAGTCACAATTTAGGTTCATTGGGGAGCAGCAGGCATAAAAAAAGCAGCCAGAGGCTGCTTTTGGGTGCGGTGGCGGCTTGGCCAGCCCCTCGGCATCATGCCATTGGGGTAATATTTTTTACGTTCTTCGCAGTGAAGTAAGCAAAACCTCCTTCGAGGTCCCCGACTTCCACCCGATTCGGTGCCAGTGGAGAGCTCTTAATAGCCGCGAGGTAGAGTCCTTTACTGGCCACAAGGTGTTTGTCGACGTCGTTAAAGTGAGGCTGAGAAAAAGCAAACGTTTTGCGCTCGCAGTCTTTCTCTATCGTGAGAATCAACTGGGCGTCGGCGAGGTCGGACGCCCGTGAAAAATTCACGTAACTCACCTGATAACTCTTGTCGAACTCGAAGAGGTACTGATCGAGTGTCTGACGGCTAATACTCATGATGTAAATTACCTATCGCGGATATCTCTGGGTTCACTGTTAGGTTTAGCCGTCAGAATTGGGCTTCGCCATGGTGAATAACAGAAAACTACACGAAACCCGGGGGCGTCAAAAATTGCGTGATTTCAGGGGGTTGAGAGGCGTTGAAATGGGTCTTTAAGGTAGGAATGCTACCTATGACAGGTGTCAATTATCCGTTGAGCGTCACACCCTGTAACGCGGCTTAACCTACCACACCGAGGCGATCTGCTCTAATGCCTGGCGCACATTGGGATACCGGAAGGTAAACTCGTCACGCAATAAGGCCTCAGGCAATACCTTCTGCCCACGTAGCAGGAGTTCGCTCATTTCACCGAATGCCAGTTTCGCCATAACGGTCGGCATAGGCAGCAGCGCCGGGCGCTTTAATGCACCGGCCAAGGCTGCAGTAAACTCAGCGTTACTGACTGGATAAGGCGCCGTCATATTCACCGCCCCCGAGACAGAGTGACTGCATAGGTGATCGATGGCGTTCAGGTAGTCTTCTATATGAATCCAGGACAATACCTGTTCTCCCTGCCCTATGGTCCCGCCGAGTCCAAAAGAAAATGGCAGCCACATACGATTGAGCATGCCACCGTTAGGCCCGAGCACCAGGCCAGTGCGTAAACGGACAACCCGCTTCGCCCGGCTTGACAGCTTTTCACCGGCAGCTTCCCAGTCGATGCACAGGTTGGCGGAAAAATCGTTGCCGAGTGGAGATGACTCGTCACAGGAAGGATGCGCACCGGCAAAGCCACCATAAATACCAATGGCCGAGCCCGTAAGCACAAGTTCAAATTGTTGATCGGTATCGTTTGCCCAACGAACCAGACTCTCTGTGAGTCCAATGCGGCTATCCCGCAGTGCTTGTTTGCGAGAATCAGACCAGCGTTTATCGGCAATGCCCTCACCGGCCAGATTAATCAGCCAGTCCACTGGGCTCGTCACGTCGCTGAGGCTAGATACCGCAGACACGGTGTTCTGAAATTGGCGATTGGCGCGTTCAGGTGAACGCGTCAATACGGTAATGGTGTGCCCCGCCTGCAACAGGCGAGGGACTAACGCAGAGCCAATGAAGCCGGTGCCGCCCGTGATCAGAATATGTTTACTCATGGTTCTGTCCTCCGGATGGCACCGCCATCATCTTTCCGTCGTGCGTTACTGGGTCACTCAGAACTGCTCAGCAGTCAGACCCATCAGGCTGTCTTTACCTGCTTCGATTTCTGCAACCAGACTCAGTGTCTGTGGCAGAATCTTATGCATGTAGAAGGCGGCGGTTTCCTGCTTGGCTGAGTAGAAATCCGTCTCCGTGCTGCCTGCAGCCAGCGCCTCGTTCGCAGTCGCGGTCATGCGGCTCCAGAAGTACGCCAACGCCGTCAGTGCAAACAAACGCAGGTAAGGTGTCGCCGCACTGCCCGCCTGATCGCGATCAGCCATGCCATTCTGCATCAGCCACATGGTGGACTTCTGCAAACGACCCACCGCCGCTTTCAGTTCATCGGCAAATGGAACGTCACCGGATTTCAGGTACGCATCCACCATAGCAAAGAAACGCTTCACTGGACGGCCACCGGCAATGCCCAGCTTACGACCCACAAGGTCAAGCGCCTGAATACCATTGGTACCTTCGTAGATACGGGTAATTCGTGCATCACGTACAAACTGCTCTACTGGCCAATCCTGGGTAAAGCCGGAACCACCCATCAGCTGCAGCGCGTCATTCGCACAGAAGAAACCTTCATCCGTCAGGAAAGCTTTCACGATTGGCGTCAGCAGCTGAACCATATCGTCCGCCTGCTCGCGCTCTTCTTCGCTCTCTGCTTTGTGGGCAATATCCAGCTGCATGGCCACGTAGTATGCCAGTACACGAGAACCCTCAATGGTCGCTTTCTGACGCAGCAGCATGCGACGTACGTCCGGGTGAACGATGATCGGATCGGCCGCTTTTTCTGGCGCTTTCGGGCCAGTCAGTGAACGTGACTGCAGACGCTCTTTGGCGAAGTCCAGCGCCACCTGATACGCCGACTCGGCAATGCCCAGACCTTGCAGGCCAACCATCAGGCGTGCGCTGTTCATCATCACGAACATCGCTTGCAGGCCCTTGTGCGGTTCGCCGATCAGCCAACCTTTGGCGCCTTCAAAGTTCATCACACAGGTTGCAGAACCCTTGATGCCCATTTTGTGCTCGAGGCCGCCACAGAACGCCGGGTTACGGCTACCGTCGTCCAGGAACTTGGGCACCAGGAATAGAGAAATACCTTTAGAGCCGGATGGCGCGTCTGGCAGCTTCGCCAGCACCAGGTGCACGATGTTTTCTACCATGTCGTGTTCACCGCCGGTGATCCAGATCTTGTTACCCGTCACGGCATAAGAGCCATCAGCCTGAGGCTCGGCTTTGGTGCGGATCAGACCCAGGTCAGTACCACACTGTGGTTCGGTCAGGCACATAGTACCGCTCCACTCACCGCTGATCAGTTTTGGCAGGTACTTCTCTTTCAGCTCTTCGCTGCCGTAGCTCGTCAAAGCGTTGACCGCACCATGAGTCAGGCCTGGGTACATGCCCAGAGACAGGTTGGCTGAGCACACCATTTCTTCAGCCAGTGTGTTCAGCGTGTGCGGCAGACCCTGGCCGCCGTACTCAACCGGACCAGCCAATGCTGTCCAACCGGCTTCTGCGAACTGGCGATAGGCATCGGCAAAACCCGTTGGGGTGGTCACCAGCTTGGTTTCTGGGTCGAACTGACAACCTTCACGGTCGCCTGACGTGTTGATTGGCGCCAGAACGTTTTCGGCCAGCTTGGCCCCTTCAGTCAGCATGGCGTCCATGATTTCACGGGTGGCATCCTCACAGCCTGGCAGGGCTGGCAGAACCTGATCACCGTTCAGCACTTCGTAGAGAGCAAACTGCATTTCACGGAGGGGGGCTTTGTAACTCATGTTAATTCCTCAGAGGGGTTAAAGTTATACGCTAGTTATACACTGACGCAGTTTTCTGTACAATACCTTTGCATCGTAAAGCACACGTCCGCTACACTGAGATCGCCTTGTAGAAGACCGGTTTGTTTGCACAAGACCGACTTAAT
>JAYYHP010000049.1:0-2624 GCA_036148335.1 Pseudomonadota bacterium | reverse complement strand
TTGATCACTACAGCGAGAATATCGCTGAGGTCGTGGCTGATGCCGATCTGGTGATTGTGTCTGTGCCTATCATGGCCATGCGCCCGGTACTCGAGAGCATTCGGGAGCATATTGCTGCGCATACCGTAATCACGGACGTTGGTTCTGTGAAAGGCTCCGTAGCCCGCGATGCTGCTGCGGCGTTTGGCCCTGAGTTTGATCGCTTCGTGCTGGGCCATCCTATTGCCGGCTCTGAGCGCAGTGGGGTGATGGCCGCGGATGAAAACCTGTACGTGCGCCATAAGGTAATCATCACTCCAGAAGCACATACGTCGCGAACGGCGTTGGCGTTAGTGCGCGATGCCTGGTCGGCGGTGGGGGCGGACATTGAACACATGTCGGTAGATCATCACGATGAAGTTCTGGCAGCGACCAGCCACTTGCCTCATCTGTTGGCGTATTCGCTGGTTGATACCTTGGCGAACAGCCATGAAAACAAAGAAATTTTTAACTACGCTGCCGGTGGCTTCCGTGACTTCACGCGCATTGCCGCCAGTAGCCCTGTCATGTGGCGCGATATTTTTGGCGCCAACAAAGATCAAATCCTGAAAACGCTGGATCTGTTCAGTCATGATCTGGCGTTTTTACGTTCGGCCATTGAACAGGGCGACAGCACCACCGTGATGGGGGTGTTGACCCGAGCGAAATCGGCCAGAGACCATTTTTCTAAGATACTTGCCCGTCGGGCCTATGTTGAACCTATGAAAACCGCTTCTATTTCTTACATTGCGAATCCCGGTAAGGCGCTGTCCGGCAGCTTCCGTGTTCCGGGTGATAAATCCATTTCTCACCGTTCCATTATGCTGGGCTCACTGGCGAACGGCACGACCGAAGTGACTGGCTTCCTGGAAGGTGAAGATAGTCTGGCTACCTTGCAAGCGTTCCGTGACATGGGGGTGGTGATCGAAGGGCCGCATCGCGGTCGTGTGACTATCCATGGTGTGGGTCTGCACGGTCTTCAGGCGCCGCCGAATGCGCTGTATCTGGGTAACTCCGGTACTTCGATGCGCTTGCTGGCGGGTTTGATGGCGGGGCAGGCGTTTGACGTGGAAATGACTGGCGATGAGTCGTTGTCCAAGCGTCCTATGGGGCGAGTGGCGGATCCATTGGCACTGATGGGTGCCATCGTTGATACCGCCGAGGCCGGTCGTCCACCGCTGAAAGTGAAAGGCGGCAGCGCGTTGAAAGGCATTCATTACGACCTGCCGATGGCCAGTGCTCAGGTGAAAAGCTGTGTGTTGCTTGCCGGCCTGTATGCCGAGGGCGAAACCTCAGTGACAGAACCTGCGCCGACGCGCGATCACACTGAGCGTATGCTGCGTGGTTTCGGTTACGACGTCACTGTTGAAGAAAATAAAGTCACTCTGCGTTCTGGTGGCGAACTGACTGCCACTGAAATTGACGTACCTTCTGATATTTCTTCTGCGGCCTTCTTTATGGTTGGCGCCAGCATTATGCCGGGTTCAGACATTACTCTTGAGCACGTAGGCATTAACCCGACCCGCATTGGTGTTATTAACATCCTGCGGGCGATGGGCGGCAACATTGAGGTGTTGAATGAACGCGAAGTCGGCGGCGAGCCGGTAGCGGATATTCGTGTACGTGCGGCTCAGTTGAAAGGCATTCATATTCCTGAAGATCAGGTGCCGCTGGCAATTGATGAATTCCCGGCGATCTTTATTGCTGCTGCCTGTGCAGACGGCGAAACCGTCCTGACCGGTGCCGAAGAGCTGCGCGTCAAAGAAAGTGATCGCATTCAGGCCATGGTTGATGGCTTGGTGACTCTGGGCGTCAACGCTGTGGGTACGGATGACGGTGCTGTGATTCAGGGCTTTGGTGCGGAAGGCCGTTTTGGGGGGGGTGAAATCGACAGCCAACATGATCACCGCATTGCAATGAGTTTTGCCATGGCATCCCTACGTGGTTCCGCGCCGATTGTGGTGCGAGACTGTGCCAATGTGGCGACGTCTTTCCCGGGCTTTGTTGAACTGTCGACCACGGCCGGGCTGGAGTTGGTGGTTGAAGGTGGTGACAGTGAGTAATTCACAGGCGTTGCCGGTGGTCATCACGGTTGACGGTCCATCGGGCGCGGGCAAAGGCACCGTCTGCGCGATTCTTGCTGAAGCATTGAATTGGCACCTGTTGGACAGTGGTGCCTTGTATCGCATCACGGGCTTGGCCTCTGACCGCAAAGGCATTGCACTTGATGATGAAGCTGCTGTTGCTGCGGTTGCGGCTAATCTCGATGTGCGTTTTATCCCGACGAGTAGTGGTGTTCAGGTCATTTTAGAAGGTGACGATGTGACAACCATTATTCGTACGGAAGAAGTGGGTAGCCTGGCATCGCAGGTTGCTGCGTTGCCGAAAGTGCGTGAGGCACTGTTGCAACGTCAACGCGACTTCCGCCAGACACCGGGCTTGATTGCCGATGGCCGTGATATGGGGACGGTCGTGTTTGCCGATGCACAGATTAAAGTCTTCCTGACCGCCTCGGCCGAGGAGCGCGGTCAGCGCCGCTATAAGCAGTTGACTGAAAAGGGCATAAATGCTAGTTTGCCCGCCCTTATCGAAGACATCCGGGTTCG
>JAYYHP010000048.1:0-2194 GCA_036148335.1 Pseudomonadota bacterium | reverse complement strand
CAGTATCTGTTGCGTCGAGAGTGACGGCGTCAAAGGCGCTGTCCGCTCCGCCCGCAGTTGTGATATTGACTGTCTGAGCATCGGTGACCGTGAGGGCGTCCGTGGTGATTGCAGTGGAGACACCGGTTTGAATGTTCGCGGTAGCGTCCGCTGCATAGTCAAGAGTCACGCCATCGAGGTGGGTATCCTCTAAGTCTATGCGCTGTGAGCTTGCAATGTTATTTACCGTCGCCGCAATGCCGGCACCAGCCGTGATGTTAATCACGCTCATGGAAGTGCCAGACGCGTTGTAGCTACCCGCAGCGGTAAAGTCCAAAGTCGCGTTCTCGACATTGCTCACGGACGCGAAACCCTGCGCCGTGGCGACCCCAATAGTTCCAGTCAACGAATCAGTTCCGGCGCCACCATCAATGGTATCGCTTAAGCTGATGTTGGATCCCATGACAATAGTGTCATTACCAGCACCACCGTCGATTGAATCGAATCCTGCGTTAGCCGTGATCGAGTCTGCACCTGCGCCACCAACGATTACGTCGTTGCTGGATCCACCTGCTAATGTATCGGCACCAGAGCCACCTGTCAGGGTGGTTGACACCGAGGTAGCACCAGCGTTGATATTGGCACCAGCAGTCATATCGGCGCCGTTATAGTTGAACGTGCCGCCGGTGCCATCAACGTTGGCGGAAGTAACTACCAGCGTTCCTGGACCAGAGGCCACCAGGCTAACAGTACCCGCGTTCGAATTGATGGCATCAAAAGTGGTTGAACCTCCACCACTTGAGGTCAATGTCATGTTAACCCCAGTCAGGGCTGCTTGCGTGATAGTGCCAGAGTTAGTGTAGGTACCAGTTATCGAACCGTAAGTGTTATCGATGGCACCCATGGTACCTGTTGCGCCACTGCCAACGTCCGCAGTGACAGTCATTGCCAAGTCAGAGGCACTGTCAACTGAAGAGTCAGCAAAGATCGCCCCCGATGTCGCAGTGACGCCTGTACCGGAGGCATCCAAATCGACGGTTGCCAGCAATTCCGCGTTATTAGCGGTTGCATCGGTACCTATTTGTCCAAACGCTGCGTCTGCACCGCTTGCATTGATGGTAATGGATGTTAAGCCGTCGGCGTCAACAATTGTCCCAACGGTTGACGTAGCACCGGTTGCTTGTGTAGTGATCGTCAGTGAGGACAGCGCATTGGTTCCTGTGATATTACCGGTAGCCAACGTGTCACCCGCTGTAGCTGCACCTGTCACTGTCAGCGACGTCGTGTCGGTGGCATCGAGGACAGTGCTGGCCATATCCGTATCTGTACCTTCGGAGCCGTTAACGTAAGTCACGCTCTTTGCGTCTGTAATTGTCAACGCCTCATCAGAGTCTGCACGAGCATCAATCGTCAGAGAAGCGCCCGCGACCGTGTCAAGAGTAGCGATCAGGTTTGCATCGCCCATCCGCACGGAGGTGCCATCAGCGATTGCGCTAATCGTGGCGGTTCTGTTATCAGCGTCTCCCGTAAGAGAAAGCACGCTGACACCCGAGGCGTTTGCCACCGAGAACGTTGTCCCATCAGCTTCAAAATCAAGAGCTAATACTTCTATCCCAGTAAGCGTACCTGCGTAGTCGCTTTGAATGTCTGAGGCTGTAAGCGTGTCTGTACCCGCTCCACCATCAACCGTATCGGCCGCGGTCAATCCATCAGTGGATGAGAAGGTGAATGTATCATTGCCCGCTCCACCAGACAGCGAGTCATTGCCCGTCACCGGGATAAATGAATCCGCGCCGTCGCCACCAATCATGGTCTCCGCACCGGTGCCACCCGTCATGGTGTCTGCACCTGCGCCACCACTAATAGAGTGTGTCTCTCCTGATGCAGTTGCACCGTCAGCAACGATAGTGTCGGCAGCAGAACCACCCAAGATGGTGACGCTGGCAGTGCTGTCAGTATCTACAGCCAAAGCACCGCTCGATGCTGACGCATCGATGTTAGATGCACCAGTAATAGTAATAGGCGTAGTAGAGTCGCCCAATGTCAGCGCGCCAGAGCCCGTAGCAGTGACAGTTAATGTGCCAGAGGCGGTGATATCGTCAATATCTGTGGCACCCGATCCCTCTCTGGTAATCGTCACGTTCGTGGCGGTCACTACAGCTGCGGACGCTGCGGCTGCACCTACTGCTCCGTCACCAGAAAAATTGAGGGTTAC
>JAYYHP010000047.1:0-2508 GCA_036148335.1 Pseudomonadota bacterium | reverse complement strand
CCCCGAAATACCGTAGCTGTCACCGTCCGCCCCCCAGGAAGACCAGGTAATAACAAAGCCGCCTTCGTCGAGACCAATAACCACAGGATCGTACTGAGTACTACTGGTAAATTCATTGACGCGAAACTGCCCACCAACCTCGGTACCGTTTGCGGCAAATCTCTGAGCGAAAACACCAGCACCGGAATTCCCATCCAGGCCGTCATCATCGCGCCAGGCAACTACAAATCCCCCATCGCTCAACGCGCCTACGGAGGGTTCATATTGGCTGCCGCTGGTCGACGTATTGATTTGGAATTCCCCACCTGCAGTCGATCCGTCTGCATTAAAGCGCTGACCAAAGGTTCCCCAGGATGCGCCATCTGCGCCCCCTTGATCGGTCCATACCACCACAAAACCGCCACCGGTCAATCCGATAATGTGCGGGTCAGTCTGGTTGTTAGTAATCGTCGTATTAACAACAAATTCGCCATCAATGAGGGCACCGGAGTTATCAAAGCGCTGCGCAATAATGCCCTGGCTATTGCCATCTCCTGCAGAGCCACTGGTATTCGACATCCAGGTGGCCACGAAACCTCCGCCACTCAGGCTGGCGATGGAGGAAAGATTCTGAGTGCTGGACGTCTCTGTGTTTACCAGAAATTCGTTACCCACAGGAAGACCATTACCATCGAACACCTGCGCAAATACACCGTTGTGGCTACCGTCGGCACCACTGGTGTCGGTCCAACTGATCACAAAACCGCCGTTACTCAAACCGGTCACTTGCGGATCATTTTGATCGCCCTGCACATGGGTATTTACCTGAAGTTCAGGACCCACCAATACCCCATTGGCGTCAAAGCGCTGGGCAAATATTCCATCGTTGCTACTGTCCTGACCGCGGGAAGTCCAGGTAATAACATAACCTCCTCCAGTCAGCGCCCCAATGGAAGGTTCATCCTGATCCTGAGAAATAAAGCTATTGACCTGCTGCTCTTCTCCAACGGCTTCCACACCATCACGATCCGCCTCAATATTGACGGTCACCACGTGAGGTACGCTGGAGCCGCCATCGCCATCCGACACCTGTATACGGTATTGGCGGGTTGCCACCGGATCGTCTGACGTATTTGCATAGGTCAGATTTTCCAGCAAAGCCTCAACTGCTTCGTCATCTGCACTGCTATTGAAATCCACTTCCAGAGCCGCGCCATTTGCGCCGTCACTTACGATGGTGCCGATAACCACACCACCATAGGTAACATTGACACCTGACACACCAATTTGGCCTTCAGTAACACCCTGATTGCGAATACCTAACTGATCTTGACTGAGATTGTCCGGATCAAGGTACTGATCCAACAGCACCTCTGGCTGGGACAACAGAGAGACCAGCAGACTGCCACCGGCGAAGTCTGATGAATCTACGTCGACCAGAACCACGCTGGCGTTGGCATCCAATAATTGCGGTGCCGCGTTGACAATATCCTCTTGGAACGTAATTTCGCTGTTAAAAGCCTCAAGCTCAGGGGATTCTTGCAAGCTAAACTCAGAAGGATCGCCCCACAGCTGCTGAAAAACACCAGTATTGCTGCCATCACCACTGTCACCACTGGTGGCTGCAGTCCAGGCGGACACAAAATTGCCATTGGGCAGAGCCGCCAAAACCGAATGCGTCTGATTTCCGACGGTGGCGGAATTGACCTGAAACTCCCCATCAATACGGTGGCCCTCGGCGTCGTACTGCTGACCGGAAATACCGTAGCTGCTGCCATCGGAGTCCCAGGAACTCCAGGTAATAACAAACCCTCCGTCACTGAGACCAATAACATCAGGTTCGTATTGTGTGCTGACGGTCACTTCATTAACACGGAACTCGCCACCAACCGCATTGCCTGCGCTGTCGAAACGCTGCGCGAATACACCATTACCTGCGCTGTCGTGTCCACTGTTGTCGCGCCAGGCCACAACAAACCCGCCATCACTCAGAGCTCCAATTTTGGCTTCGTACTGACTGTCGGCGGTGTGAGTGTTCACCTGGAACTCGGGGCCCACCATAACGCCATTGGCGTCAAATCGTTGCGCGAACGTTCCCCATGACGCGCCGTCAGCGCCGGCCTGATCTGTCCAGATCACTACGAAACCGCCGCTGGACAATTTCGCGACATCTGGGTCTGTTTGAGAGCCTGCACTGGTCGTATTAACAACAAACTCAACACCTGCCTGCGCACCGCTATTGTCATACCTTTGTGCCGCAATCCCCTGGCTATTACCATCAACATTCCAGGAACTCCAAGTCACCACAAACCCGTTATCCAACGCGGCAATCGCAGGTGCATTCTGGGTACTGCTATTCTGAGTATTTACTTGAAATTCCGTTCCAAGTGTCGCGCCATCACTGCCGTACACCTGGGCAAATACGCCGTTACCACTGCCATCCAATCCACTTGTATCCGTCCAGGTGATAACAAAACCGCCGTTGTCCAGCCCGGTCACCTGCGGCGCAAGTTGCGCTCCCTGAACCGT
>JAYYHP010000046.1:0-6551 GCA_036148335.1 Pseudomonadota bacterium | reverse complement strand
CATTTTCGATCACGCGACGTAAGGCCTCACCATCCAGCATCGAAATAACGTGATGACGGTCGGCCACCTGCATGGCTGGCGCATCGGCGTAACGATCGACAGCAATCACCTCACAGCCCAAGCGCTGCAATTCAATCACTACCTCTTTGCCCAGTTCGCCCGAACCACACAACATCACGCGTGTTGCTTGCGGTGAAAATGGCGTACCAATCTGGACGGAGGAATCAGCGGAGTGCGGAGAGGTCTTGGTAGTCAAAATGAGAATCTCGAATAGTTAAAATAATTTGAATAATCAGAGCACGACAGCGGCTGATTCAGGACGTCACTGGAGTGAAATTGGCATCGGCACGCTCGCGCTCAGCGACACGTACCATCACCTCACGCCGTTGCTCATCGCTCATGGCGCCCCATTCGGTAATTTCCTGACCGGTGCGGTAACAGCCCACACAGAGGTCATTATGATCCAGAGCACAAATGCTCACGCACGGAGACGACACCGGACGGCTCATAGTTCAATCTCCTCGAAATCAGTCAGATAGCGAGACGCGTTATGTACATAATGTGCCGCACTCGCTTCCAGCATCTTTTTCTGTGCGTCATTGAGAGTACGTTTAATCACGGCAGGCGCACCCACCACCAACGAACCATCCGGAATGTCCATGCCCTCAGGAATCAGAGCATTGGCGCCGATGATGCAGTGTTTGCCGATGGTGGCCTTATTCAGGATCACCGCACCAATCCCAACCAGCGAGTAATCGCCGATCTCACAGCCGTGCAGCATGGCGTTATGGCCCACGGTCACACCGCGGCCCAGGGTCAGCTTAATGCCCGGATCTGTGTGCAATACCGCTCCGTCTTGAACATTCGACTGCGGTCCGATGGTAATCTGGTCGTTGTCTCCACGCAGAATGGCACCAAACCAGATACTGGACTGGTCTTCTAATGCCACCGAGCCAATCACGCGTGCATTGTCGGCCACAAAGACATCTTGTCCTCGGGTGGGGCGACGATCGCCCAAACGGTAAAACATAGAAGCTCCTGTTATTTCAGTTTGAGGCTGATGTCGCAGTCCCAGAAATTGTTCATCATTTCAGCAATCATCATGGCCGTCAGCCCCCAGATATGAAAACCATCGTAGTCATAACTCGGGATGCGGATGTTACCACGCTCGAAGTAGCGGCTGGGCGGCTGCCGAAATATCGACAGCGGCACTTCAAACACCGCATCTAACTCGTCCGGACTAGCAATATGCGACAGCGATGGCGGGATCACCCCGAGCACTGGAGTCACCAGATAGCCAAACCGTGAGACGACCTGATCCAGCTCGCCAAGCACTCGCACATCCTTCGCATCGAGCCCCACTTCCTCATTGGCCTCACGTAACGCCGTCGAGACAATGCAAGCATCCTCCGGATCGCGCTTGCCACCGGGAAAAGCGACCTCGCCCTGATGCGAGGACAAATGCGATGCACGCAGCGTCAGCAGCACCTTAGGGTCAGGCTCATCCGTCACGGCAATTAACACGCCCGCCTCAGCCAGATCCGGCTGCGGAATTCGTCGGGGCTCATGGTCAGCAATGCGCTGATTAAGATAGTGATGTAAATCAGTATGCGTCATGGCGCTATTGTAAGGGGTTGCCCGCGCGCTCACCACCGTCAGAAATTGAACACTTACCTGCCAGTTATGGCGAAAAATGACTATATGAAAGATTGATTCGATCTTTACAAGAATGTCGAAGTTCCAAAATGTTCTATGAATTCTGCGCTCATCAGCGCTGAACACTTGGTTAACTGACTGATTTACAAGGGTTTTATTCGTAACACAAAGTTACAGTAAAGAAATTTCTTCAAGATAATCAGTCAGTTAGACAGGTTAAACCCGACGGGTGATGTATGTTTGACGCCACCACCTTGGGGTAGACTAGATTCCGAACTTTGCAAGACACAATGCGCCAAACACCTGACGGGCGCTGGTCACCGACAGACGAGGTACTGAATCGTGGAAATGCCATCTTTTGACGAAATGGTTCGCTTAGCGAAAGACGATCCGGAAACACTGGAACGTATCCGCCTGCAATTAATTGAAGACACCATCGCCGAGGCGCCCGAGTCCTGCCATCGCCGCTTGCGTGGCCTGCAGTTTCAGATTGATATGGAGCGCCGCCGCGCAGGCAATCCGATGGGCGCCTGCATCCGTATCAGCAAAATGATGCACGACTCTCTGTACACCATGCGCCAGACGCTGAATGCCGCCATTGGTGAAGAAGTCGATACGGACATGCTGGCACTGGACGGCGATGCCGTTGCCCCTGCGCAAGTCCTGTCCTTCCCTATGCAGGCCAATAGCTGATCTCATATACTGGTCTCTGAGCTGACTCAGAGGCCACCCTGAGTCACTGGCATGTGCCGACGGTTCGACCCGGTATCGACAGTAGCGATGCTTTCTAAACGCAATGTCGAAACGTACTGCCGAGACACCAGCCATGCCAACGTCGAACAATTCGCGACTCAGGGAATTTCATGAAATATTGCAGTCAGTGCCGGGCTGAAGTCCGACAGGAAATACCCGCCGGAGACAACCGTCTTCGCCATGTCTGTTCCGACTGTCGAACCATTTTTTACGACAATCCCAAAATTGTTGCCGGCACCCTGCCGATTTACGACGGTCAGATTCTGCTCTGCAAACGCGCCATCTCGCCGCGTAAAGGTTACTGGACATTACCGGCGGGTTTTATGGAAAACGGCGAGTCCACCGAAGACGCTGCGCGCCGGGAAACTCAGGAAGAGGCCAACGCGACCGTCACCCTGAAAAGCCTGTTCAGCATGATCACTGTGCCGCACATCAGTCAGGTTCACGTGTTCTTTTTGGCTGAGTTAGCCACACCGGATTTTTCGGCAGGAGAGGAAAGCTTAGAGGTCGCCCTGTTTACCCCGGCAACGATTCCTTGGGATGAACTGGCCTTTCCTACGGTAGGAGAAACCTTAGTCCGCTACCTCGAAGGACGAACTGGGCCTCACGTGTTTGATATTCAGCCGCATCAGGCGCTAAAAGCCGGCGATGACTGAATTGCTGTAGAACGCGGAGCCGCTTTTAACTAAGGCGCAATCGGTGCACTTAGACCACAGCAGTAAACCTATGGCCATTCAACAGTAGGAGGATGTCCTCAGAAATCCTCCAGCGCCATCACCTCATAGGCAGGTTCCTCATAAGGATGTGCCAGTTTCATGGCCGCTACCGCCGCGGCCATCAGCTCCCGCTGACATACCATCTCAACCCGGTATTCACTGACCGTCTCCAGTTGATCGACCGCCCCGATGTGCGGTGACGCGCCCGCCAGCGGACGAAACTGCCCTGTTCCCAGCACTTGCCAACAGCAGGCTTCGTAGTCGCCGATGCGACCAGCACCGGTGGCAAACACCGCCGACTTCACAGGTTCCAGATGCGATTCTGGTACAAAAAATACAAACTTATACATGCGTTGATGGCCCCGTGATCTGCTCTAGCTCGATTAAATTGCGCATGGCACTGTCGTTGGTCGCACCGCAGACCTGCTCGTCGGGCTGAAACTGCCCACACACCGCAGGGCGCTCCGGCTGTCCAAACAAACGGCACAAATTATTATCATCCAGCTGCACGCAACGCACCCCAGCGGGCTTCCCTGAGGGCATCCCCGGAATCGGCGTAGTAATGGACGGGGCAATGCAGCAGGCACCGCACCCCAGGCGACATTCCATGATTCAGCTCTCTGATTCAGCTCTCTGATTCAACTCTCTATTATCACCGGAGCCAAACAAGGTCCGGCTGGTTCACCTGAGTTTACCCGGCTGACTAGTGTTGTCTATTTTCAACCCGAACACAGTGTTGCACTCAAGAGCGCCCTGCTCACGCTCAATCACCGCCCCTGAACTTGCCAGCATCATAGGGCTGAGATAGCCTTGCGCACTCAACTAGTCACAACCTCCCGGCGGTATCCGTTCATGCGCACTGCACTCCTTGGCCTTTCGTTCATTTTATTGTCCGCATCGGCCGTTGCTGAACCAACGAACTTCAGGGCGGGGCTAGGCATGCTGCGCTACGACGTCACCCCGGCCCCTGATTACATGCCTTCCGCCCGGGATACGGGTCTGACGCTGATGGCTGAATTTCCACAGAGCAACTATCACGGTTCGCGTTTTATTCTGTACGCCCTTGATTCGGATACCACCGGCCTCTGGGGATACGAAACCCAGATGCTGCTCGGTTATGGCCTCGCCCAGCCCGGATTTCGGGTATATACCGGCCCCGCCTGGCACCGTGAAGTGATCAAACGCCAAACCGCGCAAGGCGCCGACCCTGTGGTGTTTAACGGGTGGGGCTGGCAAGCAGGCGTAGGCTGGCAATACCAAGCAGTCACGCTGGATCTGGCTGCCACCTATCGCGACACCCGCGATTACCGCATGGAAAACAAAATCGCCACCGGAATAAACACCCCGCCCGCGCCGGTGCTGGGCAATCTTCTGTTAAGTTACCGATTCTGATCTGAGCATTACCATGACCAACCCTGTCACCGTGAAGTACATGTCACGGGCCGAAATCGAAAGCCTGATGTATAGCCTGCGCGCCGAAACCGGCAATTCTCAGGCCGAACTGTTTGAAGCGCTCGTGCGCCGTCTGCTCGAAATCATGGAGCAGGAATCGCTGCGATGAGCGCTGCTTTAAGCACGCCTTTTGAGCTCTTCTGATGAGCCTTTCTTGTGAACCTTCATCATGAGTAAGGTGCGTATTCTGGCGCAATCTCCCGGTTGGCTGGCGATCCATAAGCCTGCAGGCGTGTCATTTCACAGCGAAGACGGCACGCCCGGCATTGTCGCCCAATGCGAAGCTGAATTTGGCCGGTCTCTCTGGCCAGTGCATCGCCTGGATAAGGTCACCTCAGGCGTGCTCTTGTTCGCCACCGATGCCACTATGGCCGCTCACTTGAGCAAGCAGTTCGCCGAGCAGAACACCCGCAAACTCTATCTCGCGTTATCCGACAAAAAGCCCAGTAAAAAACAGGGCTGGATAAAAGGCGATATGGAGAAGGCTCGTAACGGCAGTTATAAACTGCTGCGAAGCCAGAACAATCCTGCCGTCACCCGCTTTGTCACCCACTTCGATGACGCCCATGCCACGCGCTGGTTCTTACTTCGTCCTTACAGCGGTAAAACCCATCAATTACGTGTCGCCATGAAGTCGTTAGGCGCCCCCATACTGGGCGACGCACGCTACAGTGGCAGCCCGTCAACACGCACCTGCCTGCACGCCTGGCAACTTCACTTTCACGACGGCACCGGCGAGCAGCACGTCACCTGTCTGCCTGATTGCCCCGACTGGCCTGTTGCTCCTACGGAACCCGTCATAGAGTGGCTGCAGGCTACTAACGCGCTCCTTCTCAAGTAATCTCAGCGCACTGATCAGAATGGGAAAGCGCACGTTTTCGGATCAAGCCAGAAACTGAGCTGGCACAAGGTTCGTCAATGAGTCGTGCGCTATGCTCTGGTTTCAGAATTCCTGATTAATCGCAATTCAGTCACCCGGATCCAATAACCCTGATCCAGTAGGCCATTTTCTGCCCTTATGGCCTCGCTCTGTGGCCTCGCGCTAGGTCCGGTAGAGGATCATCGTTACTGCCAGCGCCCGGGGGCTGGTGAGCCTCATGTGCTGAACGTAAGACGAAACGTTGCAGCGTCAAAGTTCATACATTAGTATATTACTAAATAGTAATACTGTGATAATCAACACGAGAGCAGAGCCAGATCTCACTCTCGATGAAAGGAGCCTCCCATGAGTAAATACGCACTGTCTATGTCAGCGACCCGGTTGCACACCGGTATCACGACCGTGCTACGCGCAAGCCTTGTGACCATGATCACGGGCGCAACGGCACTGGCCGCGCCGCTCACAGTGGCACCTGTCCGCAGCGCCGATGTCTATGTACTGGATGGTACTGTCGAGGCTGTCTCTGCCGGTACGATTTCGGCACAGACGCAAGGCACTGTCATTCGGGTCAATGGCGATGTGGGAGACCGTGTTGCGCAGGGGCAGTTGCTGATTGAAATTGACGCCACCCAGCAAAAAGCCAACGTGGCTCAGGCAGAAGCCGCACTGGCACAAGCCAAAGCGATGAATGATGATGCGCAAACATTGTTTAAGCGGAACACCCGTCTGCATAAGCAAGGCACTCTATCCCAAGGCGAGTTTGATCGTTCGGCGGCTCAAGCCAAAAGCGCGGCGGCCGGCGTTGAGGTTGCTAAGGCAGCGCTCGTGCAAGCCAGCACGCAATTGTCCTATACCAAAGTCACGGCCCCGTACGCTGGCATTATTACCGCTCGCCATATTGAAGTCGGCGAATTGGTTGCCCCCGGCGCGCCCTTAATGAGTGGCTTCAGCACCGAATCTTTTCGGGTGGTCGCCGACGTACCACAACGCATTGCCGGCACACTCGTGGCAAATAATCAGAATACGGCGACCATTCCCTCTTCAGTCACCGTAGATGGTGAGCATTACAACATCAAAAAGACGCAGCTTTTTCC